>CAZJRH010000482.1:0-7142 GCA_964548215.1 uncultured Nitrospirota bacterium | reverse complement strand
GATCGACGGGCAGGGCAATTTCGGCAGCGTGGACGGCGACCCCGCGGCGGCCTACCGCTACACGGAAGTCCGTCTCACCAAGCTGGCCGAAGAGATGCTGGCCGACATCGACATGGACACGGTCGACTTCTCGTCCAATTACGACGACTCGACCCAGGAGCCGGTCGTGCTGCCCACCAGGCTGCCCAATCTGCTGGTCAACGGTTCGACCGGCATCGCCGTCGGGATGGCGACCAATATTCCGCCCCATAATCTGGGCGAGGTGATCGACGCCGCGCTCCTCCTCTTGGCGCAGCCCACCGCGACGATCGACGATCTCATGGGTGTTCTCACGGGGCCCGATTTCCCGACGGCCGGCTTCATCTACGGCCGCCAGGGCATCAATGAGGCCTACCGGACGGGCCGGGGCTCGCTGACCCTGCGCGCCCGGGCGCTGGTCGAGGTCCACGCGAAGACCGAACGGGAGTCGATCATCCTCACCGAGCTGCCCTATCAGATCAACAAAGCGCGGTTGCTGGAGAAAATCGCCGAGCTGGTGCGCGACAAACGGGTCGACGGCATTTCCGATCTGCGCGATGAATCGGACCGGGAAGGGATGCGCGTCGTGATCGAGTTGCGCCGGGGCGAAAGCGCGCCGATCGTCCTGAACCAGCTCTACAAGCTGACCGCGATGCAGAGCACCTTCGGCGTCATCCTGCTCGCCCTGGTCAACAACGAGCCGCGTATCCTCACGCTGAAGGAGCTGCTCGAGCAATTCCTGGAGCACCGGCGGGAAGTGGTCGTCCGCCGCACGAAGTTCGACCTCAAGAAAGCCGAGGAAAAAGCCCACATCCTGGAAGGGCTCAAGATCGCCCTGGACAATCTGGACGAGGTCATCCGGCTCATCCGGCGTTCCCGCTCGACCGAGGAGGCGCGCGACGGCCTGATCCGGCGCTTCCAGCTCACGGTCGTGCAGGCCACCGCCATCCTCGACATGAAACTCCAGCGGCTGACCGGCCTGGAGCGCGAAAAATTGATGCAGGACTACCAGGAGACGATCCAGAAAATCGAACGCTTGCGGTCGATCCTGGCCAGCGCCATCGCCGTCCGCGGGGTGATCCGCGACGAGCTGCAGGAATTGAGAACAAAATATGCCGATCCGCGCCGGACCGAAATCGTCACCGAAAGCGGCGAGATCGATCCCGAGGATATGATCGCGCCGGAAGAGGTGGTGATCACCGTCAGCCACAGCGGCTACCTGAAGCGCAACGCGGCGAACATTTACCGGAGCCAGCGCAGAGGCGGCAAGGGCAAGATCGGCATGGGCACCAAGGAGGAGGATTTCGTCGACCGCCTCTTCGTCGCCTCGACCAAGGATTATCTGCTCTTTTTCACCGACGCCGGCAAAGTCCATTGGTTGAAAGTGCATCAAATTCCCGAAGCCGGCCGGGCCGCCAAGGGCAAGGCGATGGCCAATCTTCTGCAACTGGCCGCGGGCGACCAGGTGTCGGCCATTCTGCCGGTCGCCCAGTTTGGCTCGGACACCTATGTCGTGATGGCGACCCGGCAAGGCGTCATCAAAAAGACGTCGCTGGAGGCCTACAGCAACCCGCGCTCGGGCGGCATCATCGCCCTGACGCTGGGCGAGGGCGACCGGTTGATCGGCGCGCAACTGTCGAACGGCCGCCAGCATGTGTTTCTGGCCACGAAGCGCGGCCAGTCCATTCGCTTTTCCGAGGATGAAGCCCGGCCGATGGGCCGGACGGCCTCCGGCGTGCGGGGCATCCGCCTGCACAAGGAGGACGAGTTGATCAGCATGGAGATCGTCGATGCCGAAGCGACCGTCGATATTCTGGCCGTGACTGAAAAGGGCCTCGGCAAGCGCACGCCGCTGGCCAACTATCGCATCCAGGGCCGAGGCGGAAGCGGCACCATCGCGATGAAGACCACCGGCAAGAACGGCCCCGTCATTTCGACGATGAAAGTGGAGGCCGACGACGAGGTGATGATCGTGACGGCCGGGGGCATGATCGTGCGGCTGAAGACCAGGGACATCCGCCGGAGCGGCCGGAGCACGCAGGGCGTGCGGTTGATCGGCCTGGCCGAGGGCGACCGGGTAATGGCCGCCGCCATCCTGCGCGAAACGGACGAGGACGCCGAGGCGGCGGCGCAGGGCAACGGTCAGCTCGACTAACGACGGGCGCTTCGGTTAACGGGGCGGGGCGGGAGCCCGGGACAACGCTTTTTCCATCAGGCGGCGGGCGCTTTCGGCAACGGCCGGGTCGTGCAACAACTCCAGCGCGGCCGCCATCATCGCTTGATCTTCCGCGCTTAACGGCCGGCCGGGCGCGGCGCCGGTTTCGCTGCCCGTGTGACCAGATGACATCGCCGCATCAGGCAATCCCACAACCCAGTGCAGCTCCGTTACAACGTCAGGGCCGACCACGCGCCGAATCTGCTCCAACAAGGTCGGCTCAAGGTAGCGCAATTGGTGCAGCCAGGCCGGACTCTCCGCGGCCAGCGTCAACCGGTGTTGGCGAAGGCGTAAAGGCCGGCTGTGGGTGGCGATCAATGACCCGGCGATGGCGGCCCACTCGGTTTGCAGGCGCCGCTCGATCAGATGGTGCTGCACCCCGGATTGCCGGAGCCAGGGGGCGAGAATCTCGCCCGCTTTGGTCAGGAAGCCCATGGGCCAGAATACGTCAATCGATCGATCTCCGTCAATTGCGTATGGGCGATGGGGGTCTAGGGGGACCTGCCTGCCGGTAGGCAGGGCTGAGGCAGCTCCCCCCTAATACACATGACTGATAAAGAGCCCGGCCATAAGCCGATCATCAGCAACCGCAAGGCGTTTCACGATTATTTCATCGAAGAGCGCTACGAAGCGGGCATCAGCCTGCGGGGCACCGAGGTGAAGGCGCTGCGCGAGGGACAGGCCACGCTGCAGGACAGCTACGCCCGGATCGAGAATGGGGAGATCAAGCTCTATCACTGCCACATCAGCCCCTACAGCCACGGCGCCGGCGCTGACCACGACCCGCTACGTCCCCGCACGCTGCTGCTGCACCGGGAGGAGATCAAACGGCTGATGGGCAAGGTGCAGCAGAAAGGTTTTACGCTGATTCCGCTGCAGCTCTATCTGAAAAAAGGCCGCGTCAAGGTGGAGTTGGGGCTGGCAAAGGGCAAGCAGCGAGGCGACAAGCGGGAGACGCTGCGGAAGAAGGCGGCAAGCCGAGAGATGGAAAAGGCAATGAAGAGAGAACGACGCGAGCGCTGAGGGCGGCGGCCCGCTCGCGCTTGAGGAAAAAAAGAGAAAAAGACAGCTTCTCTACCCGATTGGCGTGCGGTATAATAAGGCTGGTTCCACGCTCTTTGAGATCACGATGGGGGTGCACCGGTTTCGACGGGGATCATGAGGTCGCCGGGTGCGTGCCGAGATGCCAGTGGGCTCGTTAAACAACTGGCAAAAACCACAATTGCCAACTCAGAGTTGGCTCTCGCTGCTTAAGTAAGCAGCCATCCCGGCCGGGACGCCTGCGCGCGGTCGGGGTGACCGATAGCGGGCTGGCTCGATGCTTCCGTCCTGCGGGCATCGGGTGAGACTTAGCGGGACTAGCGCTCTTGAATGCCGGCCACGGCGCCGACAGGAGGGCGAACCCAAAGCTGTGGCGACGCACGTGGTACCTGACGATTGAGGGTTTCCGGACGCGGGTTCGATTCCCGCCACCTCCACCATTTGAAAGCCCCGGACGGATTCCGTCCGGGGCTTTCTTTTCCGCGCCGCATCGTCTAAGATGGGCCACGATGCATCGTGCGCGCATCATCCTGCTGATTGTGGTTGCGCTGCTGGGTCTGGGGCTGACGTTCTGGGCCCTGCCCAACGGCGCCGAGGAAGCCGCGCCCCCCGCCGGCAAAGCCGTCGATCAAGCCAAGGTCCAGGCGTTCCTCGACAAGGTGTTTGAGGCGCGGGGCGGCGGGCGGATCACCGTCGATCCCAAGCGTCATCCCTCGCCGATTCCGGGCGTGGAGGAAGTGCGCTTCGTCATCGAAGCGGCCGGCATGCGGCAGCCGGGCGTCGTCTATCTGGCCGGCGACAAGCTGATCCTCGGCCAATTGATCGATCTGACGACCGAGCGCAACCTGACCCAGGAGAACGTGGGCGCGCCGACCAAGATCACCTACCGGCTGGAGGATTTCGATTTGAAAGATAGCGTGCCGCGGGGCGAGGCCTCGGCCGCGCTGACGCTGGTCGAGTTTTCAGACTTTCAATGCCCCTACTGCAAGCAGACGCACGAAACACTGCAGGCGCTCATGAAAAAATATCCCGGCAAGGTGCGGCTCTACTACAAGCACTTTCCGCTCGACAATCATCCGCTCGCCTATCCCATGGCCCTAGCGGCCGAATGCGCCAGGGCGCAGAAACCCGACGCCTTCTGGGCCCTGCACGATGACCTGTTCGAGAAGCAATACACCGGCATGGATCGGGAGGTGCTGACGAACCGGTTGCGCGCGTGGGCCCCGACGGCCGGGCTGGACGCCCAGCGATTGGTGACCTGCGTTGAGAAGCGGGAGACGGACGATCGGGTTCGGGCCGACATTCGGGAAGGTCAGCGCCTTGGAGTGGCCGGCACCCCGGCGATCATTGCGAACGGCGAATTCATGGGCGGCGCCGTGCCGTTTGAGACCTTTGAGCAGATGATCGCGCCCGCTAAAAAATAATTCCGATCCGGCTGGCGACCGCCACCTCGTCGGCCAGCCGAAGTTCCAGACCGAACAAGGTCGCGCGCGTCACCTGCACGTGGCCGCCCAGAAAAATCCCCACCGCCCTGCGCGCCTCCAGATCTCCCGATGGGTTAGCGAGCATGCCCGGATTCCTGAACTTGCCCACGATGAACGACGCCAGCAAGCCTCCATAGACGCGCGTGTCGGGCCTCACCGCGATCGACGGCCCGGCAAAGAGATCGATTTCATGCCACTCGATGTCGGCATTCCGGCTCCCATCGTTCGACTCGTGAAATAATATCTGCGCCCCCGCACCCAACGCCACGGCGCCCTGCTCGTGGAGCGTGGCCTTCAGGCCGCCGCCGATGGCCAGGCCGGCCTCCCCATGGATGTTGGGGCCGGGGCCGGCCAGTGTATGCACCAGCGCGCCGCCCAGCCGCCCGAAGAGCTCCACCCGTTCGTGCACCCGGCCGGAGAATTTCACCATCAACCGCAGCGCCTCCGAGTCCGCGCAGCAGGCGTCGTCCAGCTTTACCTCGCGCCGGGAAAAATCGAGCTCAGATTCCAACCGGAATTGCCGACTCTGCCCCACGGCGACAGGCTCGCCGATCATCGCGCCGTCGGCGGGCGCGCTCGCGCAAATCCAGAAGAAGGCCAGCAGCGCAATCAGCCGGCGGCGTTGGGCCGGAGCCATTTAATTGGCGGGGCGGGGAGGCGAAGCGGCCGCGGTCTCGGCCCGTGGCGCGTCGGCGGGGATCACGTCCGCCAACGGCGGCTCGACCAGTTCGGCCGGCACGGAGTCCTCCGAAGGGGCGGGCGCCGGCGGCGCATAGAGCGCGGTGTCGAACTGCAGGTTCCGCTCCAGCGCCCGCAGATGGTGACGCATCGCGGCGGCGAGCAGATTCGGGTCGCGCAGCCCCCAGGCCGAATAGGTCCAGAACTCCACCAACTGCCGGCTGCGATAGACGCGGATCGGTTTGCCCTCCGCGTCGAGCGTGGTGGAAATGGTCAGAAAATCGAGCGCCATCGGGTAGGGCATGGGGGTCAGAAACGCCAGCGGCCCGAAGAGCAGCCCGTAGCCCAGCACCCGCCCTTGATGATCGTCAACCAGGCGCATCTCGGTGACGACACGCACGGGCGCCTGGGCCGACGGGGCGAGCGGATCCTCCTGGTGAAAGGTCGCGGCCACCATCGCCGCATAACGCGCTCCCAGCGCGGGGTCCGCCTTGCAAGGCTCATCGCGGTAGCAGAAGCGAAAGCCGTTGGGCGCCACCTGCACGCCGGGCGGTGACGCCAGCGACAGCGTCGGCAACGGCTGAAAATCGGGTTTCACCGTAATCGTGGAGGTGCAACCGAGCAGGGCGACCAGAACCGAACATGGGACCAACGCGGCGGAACGCCACGGAGACAACGAGTACGACATGGTGCGCCCTCCTGATGCCGCCAGCCTCAGGCCCCCAGCCTTCAACCGACGCTACCTTCTACACTAAACCGGAAGACAATTACAATGCCGGCAAAAAAACGGTAGTGGGTCAGTTTCATGGTTTCAGCGGTGCAAAAATGGGGACACGTCCCAATTATCGTTCATAACGCGCAGAAACGAGTATAATTGGGACGTGTCCCTATTTTTGATACATCCCCATGTGAAACTGACCCACTACCAAAAAAACGCGCCGGGGACAGTCCGTCCCTGGGGACGGATCAAATCTGTCTCCGGACAGGATGCGGGCAAACTGCCCCCCAACCGCCGACCACTTTCGCCTTGACTTCCAGCCGCGCCGACCGGTAAGACCCCCTGATGGCGGCCTCCTATCTGATCACCCTGCCGATCTTTCTGGCAACGGTCTATCTCGCGCTGGCCCAACCGGTCGTCGGCCGCCTGCGCATCACGCACAGTTGGGCGGCGGTGCTGGGCGCTGTGGCGATGTTGTTGCTCTTTCCGGGGGCGTCGTGGCCGTTGGTCCAGTCCTCGGCGGCCATCCTCTGGCGGCCCGTCCTCACGATCACCAGCCTGATGGTCATCACGCTGGTGGCCCGGCGGGCCGGCCTGTTCGACTGGCTCATTGGCGCCGTGATCCGCGCCTCCGGGGGGGACGGCCGGCGGCTCTTTGCCCGGCTCTTTCTGGCGGGCGCGCTCACCGGCTCGCTCTTCACCAACGACGCGGCCGTGCTGATCCTGACCCCCATGATCTGCCTGCTCTGCCGCCGCTCGCCGGGACTGCAGCCGGCGCCCTATCTGTTCGCCGTGCTGAACATCGCCAATCTGGTCGCCGCGCTAGTGATCAGCAACCCAATCAACCTGGTGGTGGCCGACTACGTCGGGATTCAATTTCTGGATTATGCCGCCTGGATGTTCCTGCCCGCGGTGGTGGCGGCGGCCAGCACCTATTTGGTGTTGCGGGTCTACTTCCGCCGCGAGATCGCCGCCAGCCGGCTGGACG
>CAZJRH010000481.1:0-3040 GCA_964548215.1 uncultured Nitrospirota bacterium | reverse complement strand
CTTGGCCTCGGAGGCGAAAGCGAGCCGGCGCGCGTCACGGTACAGGTAGATCGGCTTGACGCCCAGGCGGTCGCGGCCGACGATCAGCCGCTGGCGGCGTGCGTCCCAGAGTGCGAAGCCGAACATGCCGTTCAGCTGGTGGATGAACTCGTCGCCGTACTGCGCATAGCTGTGCAGGACGACCTCGCTGTCCGACGAGGTTTTGAACCGATGGCCGAGCGTTTCCAGCTCGCGGCGCAGCTCACGAAAGTTGTAGATCTCGCCGTTGCACACGAGCCATAGCGTGCCGTCGTCGTTCGACAGGGGTTGGTGCCCGCCGGCAAGATCGATGATCGACAGGCGCCGCATGCCGATGGCGCACGGGCCGTCCACATGGTGGCCCTCGTCGTCCGGCCCCCGGTGCCCAATGACGCGGCCCATGGCGGGCATCAGCGCCGAGTCGGCGGGTGCGCCGTCAAGCTGGAAGATGCCGTATATGCCGCACACTGTTAGATTCCAACCGCGCTGTAGTGCGGCTGCCGGGGATGCGATGGCGTAGCTTGCCTATTTAACATCCCGACCTTTTTCCCTGGCACTTTGATAAAGCTCACTCATCGCCGCGCAGATCGCCTCCCAGTCGTATTTCTCCAGCGCCCGCCTTCTGGCGTTTGCGCCGAGGCGCTCTCGAAAGACATGATCATTCAAAAGAGAGACCACCCTGGACGAAAATGCCTCCGCGCTATCCGCCACCATGAAATGCTCCCCGTCCTTTCCTTCAATCCCTTCAACACCAATAGAGGTTGAAACGATAGCCTTGCCGACCGCCATCGCTTCCAAGACTTTAAGCTTCGTTCCTCCTCCGCTCAAAATCGGCGCGACGAACACAGCCGCGCGCTGGATGAAATTGAGTGGATCATCCACGTAGCCGGTTAACACGATGGACGGATCGCCGGTCGCAAGACTTCTCAACCAGTCCGGAACGCCGCTGCCCACCACATAAATCTTGATCTCCGCCTTCGCCTGTTTAATCCGAGGGTAGATCTTTTCGAGAAAAAATCGAACCGCCTCGCAATTGGGAAAATGATGAAACCCGCCCACCCAGACCAGTGAATTCGGCTCGACCGCATCCGGGTTCGGAACGAACGCTCGGACATCTACACCATTCTCCACCACGGCAAAGCGGCCCCCGGGACAGAGGCGTTCCAGATGTTGCCGGTCCAGTTCCGACACGGCTATACCCAAATCCACCTTTGAGAAAATACTGCTCTCCAAATTTTTCAGTTTCAGTGCTTCAAGATAGAGAAAAAGCCTGAGGATCGGATTCCGCGCCTGAGCAGCGAGCCTCCTCGCCTTCAGATAGCTCACATCATGATCGGTAAGTGTCAAAAGTGGACCGTGTAGACCTCGAATGCAGTATGCCAGAGGCAAAATGTCGCAATGGACAGCATCGAATGGCGTCGTGTCCAGCCGCATTCGGATCCGAGTGGCATAGGGCTTTGAGTAGTGCCTCCAAACCGTATATGGATCTTTGGAGACCAGACTTCGCAAGAGACGGGAGGTCATCCCGAAGCTCAGAGTCTTGCGAGGCGCGGGAAGTAATTCGACTTGTTTGCAGAAATGATTCAGGTTCGCGACACTCTCCGGCAAGACCTCTTCGGGTGACTCGAAAAGTGACAGAAGATGTACTTCATGCCGACTCGCCAGACCCTTCAGGATGTTATAGGTGCGCCGCGATTGGCCATCCTTGATCGGATACGGACTTCGATTCGTCAGAAACAATATCTTCATTCTCTATCTTGGCAACTAACAAAAAAGCGTATTTGGAGAACCTGACAGTCTCTCACTCGTGTATTCATGTCTTCGGCGACATCGCTTGAACCCGTTTCCACTATACCTAGTACTGGGGCCAAATCCCGCACCGCGTACTATTTCGTGACAACAGCTTATGATTCGTCGAACCCACCTATTGAGAGCAATCCCCCTGGCCTTCGGACGTTCCCAATGGCTGAGGGGGTAATCCTGGGGTGCGCGATCAAGCAAGAGGACAGTCAGGCATGAAAACAATCGCAATCTCCTTGGTCTCGAGCGTTTGTGTAGTAGCTTTGCTCGCATGGTCACAGACGTCGCGAGCGCAGGTGCCATTGGTGTTTCAAACCACGTTCAACTGTCCTGATTGGAACCAGAGCATGGGGCTATCGGACGCGGCCCTGTGCAGCAGTGGTGATGGCATTCGAGGGAATGGTGCATGGACCACCCGCAAGGGTTCCATGGATCAGATCACGGCCACCGCTAACAATCCCGCAGGCGGAGGCTGGAAGGGCTTCCGCCATTGGGTGGGCGATGGACTGAACAATGGGGGTGGCGGCATCGTGGTTAGCTTCAGCCCAGTTTCCGAAATGTGGTTGCGCTACTACATTCGATTCCAGTCCGGATTCACATGGGGGCGCGGCGTCAATATGAAGACGATCTATTGCAATCGAGGCCAACCGGGCACTTTCTACTTCGGCCTGCACGACGGCGTCATCGGCGGGCACATTGAAGTGGATCCGACTGGCGGCAACGGGAATCATTACTCGACTGTGACTTGGGCGGCGTGGCAGGGCAGCGCCACCAGTAACGGCAAATTCCATGTCCTCGAAGTCCACGCCAGGATGAACTCCAGCGGGCGCTCTGCTGACGGAGTCTTGGAGTTCTGGCTGGACGGCACGCGGATCTATGCCAGCTCGACGGTCCATTTCACGAATACGACCGGCGCGCAATTTTCCAACTGCGCGGTCGGCGAGAATCATAACGACCCCCGGAACGGCGCTGATGCCTATGTCGATTTTGACGACATCGCCGTCAGCACGACCGGATATATTGGTCCGATCAAACAATAGGACAATCAATCAACCCTTGATCGGTGTTCGCGGCGCTTGCGCCAATTCGCTCAGCGCCAGCTCACGCCAGAGAGGAGGGCCTCGGCCGACTGGGCGCCTGTGGAGTACGCTTGATTGAACTGCTTCACGCCGCTGACAAAGGCGCCGCCGGCCGCATCCATGTTCCTGAGGGCGAAGTTCTT
>CAZJRH010000480.1:0-6223 GCA_964548215.1 uncultured Nitrospirota bacterium | reverse complement strand
CCAGGCGACGATCGCCGCGCTGATGAAGTGCAGGCCCAGCGTCGGGGTGAAGGCGATGAAGACGCCGATGGCGAAGGCCCGCGCCGTCTGTTCGGGCGTCTCCCCGCGCTTGACCAGCCGGCGTAAACGCACGCCGGTCCGTACCATCCATCGCCGCATGGCCGACCGCGTGATCGTCATCGACGGTCTCGCGCGGTCGATGCGCGGAAATGCTCGAAGCCGCCGGTAGCGGCCTGCAGCGGTGTGGATCGTCCGCCCTCCAGCACGGTGATCGGCGCCCTGCCCGAAGCGCGGCGGATCTCGCCGATGCAGCGGCCGGCCAGGCGCCATCGTCGCAACAGTTGCAGGCAGCGCGTGGCAGCGGCCGGGCGCACGGTAAACAGCAGCTCGTAGTCTTCGCCGCCGGCCAGCGCCAGCCGGCGCGGGTCCAGACGGCGCCGTCGGGCATACGCGATCAGCGCCGGCGACAATGGCAACCGCTCCAACCGGAGCGAGGCGCCGACGCCGCTCGCCCGGCAGAGCCGGCCGAGATCGATCGCCAGGCCGTCGGACAGATCCAGCATGGCCGTGGCGAGCCGATGCTCGGCCAGCGCTCGGCCCGCGGCCAGTCGCGGCGTCGGGTCAAGTTCGCGGCGCACCAGCGCGCGGGTCATGGCATCCATTTGTCGTCGATGGCGGCCCCGGCGCAATAACTGCAGTCCGGCCGCCGCATCCCCCAGCGTCCCCGTGACCATAATCAGATCCCCCGGTCGCGCGCCGCCACGGGTGACCGCCCGCGCCGGGTTGATCCGGCCGATGGCGGTCAACGAGGCGTAAAAGCATGGCGCCGCGGAGGTGTCCCCGCCGATCAGGGCCACGCGGTGGCGGGCCAGTAGCGCGCGCATTCCCCGGTAAAATTGTACCACTGTGGCGACGGGTGTGCGGGGCGTCAGGCCCAGATTGACGAGCAGAAATCGCGGTGTGCCGCCCATGGCGCCGATATCGCTCAGCGTGACGGCGGCGGCCCGATAGCCCAATTGCGCCGGGCGGCTCCATGACCATGCAAAATGGGTTCCTTCGATCTGCTGATCGGTGGTGATGAGCCAGGCCGTGTTTCCGGCGGTGCGCACCATGGCGCAATCGTCACCGGGCCCGAGGAGGAGATCGCGCCAACCCTGAAGCGACCGCGGCAATGTCTGCAACAGCCGTTCGATGACCCGTCGTTCCCCTAGCTGTGCCACCTGCATGGGAAACGGATCAGGGAACGGTTTTGATCGATGGCTTGGCGGAAGCCCGGGCGACGGGGAGCGGCTGCGGACGGGATCTGGGTCTGGGCGCCGGTTTCACCCGGCCGTCGGTCTGCGAACGTTTGGGCGGCGGTGTTTTTGATGGCGACGTTTTAGACTGCCGGCGCACGAGCACCGCGCTCAGGACGTCGTCCATCGTCTCCACGAAGGTGAGTTGCAGTCCGCGGCGGACATGCTTGGGCACCTCGTCCAGATCTTTTCGATTGCGGGCGGGCAGCACGACCGTTTTGATGCCGGCCCGCTTGGCCGCCAGGATTTTTTCCTTCAGGCCGCCGATGGGCAGCACTCGGCCCCGCAGCGTCACCTCGCCGGTCATGGCGACTTCCTTGGAAATGGGCACGTTGGTGAGCGCGGAGGCGATCGCCGAGGCCATCGTGATGCCGGCCGACGGGCCGTCTTTCGGAATGGCGCCGGCGGGCACGTGGATGTGCAGGTCGTGTTTGGTGAACGTGTCGGGTTTGATCCCCAATTCCTTGGCGCGGGACCGCACGTAGCTGAGCGCGGCCTGCGCCGATTCCTTCATCACATCGCCCAGATGACCGGTGAGCGTCAGATTCCCCCGGCCGCGGACGACGGAAGCCTCGATGTAGATGATGTCGCCGCCCGCTTCCGTCCAGGCCAGGCCGGTGGCCACGCCCACTTCGTCGCGCTCCTGCTCCGCTTCAGGGAGAAATTTCGGCGGCCCCAGGTAGCGGTGGACGCCGGCGCCGGTGATCTTGGCGTCGGTCTCCTTGCCTTCGGCGATTTTTCTGGCAATTTTGCGGATCACGTTGGCGATCTCGCGTTCCAGATTCCGCACGCCGGCCTCGCGCGTGTATTGCGAGATGATGATCTTCAAGGCGGAATCGGTGAAGACGATCTGCTCCGGCTTGATGCCGTGCTCGATCAGCTGGCGCGGGAGGATGAAGTTGCGGGCGATGCCGGCCTTTTCCTCGGTGGTGTAACCGGAGATCGGAATCACCTCCATGCGGTCCCGCAGGGCCGACGGGATCGGGTCCATCTGGTTGGCCGTGGTGACGAACATGACGTTCGACAGGTCGAACGGCACGCCCAGATAATGGTCCGAGAAGGCGTTGTTTTGCTCCGGGTCGAGCACCTCCAGCAGCGCCGCGCTTGGATCGCCGCGAAAGTCCATGCCGATCTTGTCGATCTCGTCCATCATGAAGACGGGATTGTTGGAGCCGGCCTGCTTGATGCCCTGGATGATCCGGCCCGGCAACGCGCCTACGTAGGTGCGCCGGTGGCCGCGGATTTCCGCCTCGTCCCGGATGCCGCCCAGCGACACCCGGACGAACTCCCGGCCCAGGGCCCGCGCGATCGATTTGCCCAGCGAGGTCTTGCCTACGCCCGGCGGGCCGACGAAGCAGAGGATCGGCCCCTTCATTTTTTCCTTGAGTTTGCGCACGGCCAGATATTCCAGGATGCGTTCCTTGACCTTCTCCAAATCATAATGGTCGGCATCCAGAATTTTCTTGGCCGCCTTGATGTCGAGCACGTCCTTGGTTTTTTTGCTCCAGGGCAGCTCCACCATCCATTCCAGATAGGTGCGAACGGTCGTCGCCTCGGCGCTGTCCGGATGCATTTTCTCCAGCCGGCCGAGCTGTTTTTCGGCCTCCTTGAACACCTTCTCCGGCATCTTGACGTCTTTGATCCGTTTGCGGAACTCGTTGACCTCTTCGGCGCGCTCGTCCGACTCGCCCAGCTCCTTTTGAATCGCCTTCACCTGCTCGCGCAGGAAATATTCCCGCTGGGTCTTGTCCATTTCGCCCTTGGCTTCGGCCTGGATCTTTTGCTGCATGGTGAGCAGCTCCAGCTCCTTGGCGAGCAGGTCGTTGACCTTCCGCAGACGGGCGAGCGGGTCGATCGTCTCCAGCACTTCCTGGGCCGCCTCCACCTTCAAGCCCAGGTTCGAAGCGACCATGTCGGCTAAACGCCCGGGGTCTTCGAGATTTTCAACCAGCGCCAGCACGTCCGGCAGCAGCACCCGGCCGAACCCGACGACCTTGTCCAGCTGGTCGCGGACGGCGCGGATCAGCGCCTCGCTTTCCATGCTCGTGTCGGGCTGCTTGGTCTCCTTGAGGCGCTCGATCGTGACCCGGTAGAAGGGGGCGGTTTGCTGGTAATCGATGACCCGGGCGCGGGCCAGGCCCTGCACGAGGATCTTGGTGCGGCCGTCGGGCAGCTTGAGCATCCGCATGATCATGCCGACGGTGCCGACGCTGTGAATGTCCTCCGGTTTGGGCTGCTCGACGTCGAGCGAGCGCTGGGCCGCGAGGATCACCATGCGATTGCTGGCCAGCGCCTCGTCGATCGCCTTGATTGACAGGTCACGGCCGACAAAGAGCGGCAGCACCATCGAGGGAAAGACGACAATGTCCCGGATGGGCAGCAGCGGCAGGGTCGGCGGGATTTCAACCGGCGGTTGCGGGTCGGTTTCGGCGCTCATGATCGATCCCCTTCAGGTCCGGCGATGGGAATGCTGATGGCGGTATTGCGCCGGTCCCGGATTTTCGGCAGCGTCACGACGAGCACGCCCCGATCATAGCGGGCCGAGGCGCGACGGGCGTCCACGGCCGCCGGCAACGGGATCGGTCTGGAGAACTCTTCATGGCATCGTTCCATCTGCAGGTAGTGGCCCTGCACGTGGCGGGGCCGGCTGTTGCCTTCGATGCGAAGCTGGCGGTCGCTCACCAGCACGCGCAGGCTGGACGCCTGGGCGCCGGGCAGATCCGCCTCCACGATCACCGCATCGGCGGTTTCATAGAGATCGATGGGCGGGGCGGCGTGCGCGCCCTTCATCAATCCCATGGTGAGTCGATACGCGGGAATCACCGTCTCCTCGTCCATCGTCATCGCGTCCGTCGAGAGGCCGATCATCCGCCCGCGGCAGACGGCAGCCGGTTGAGAAACCGCCGGAACGCCCGCCCCAATTCGGGATGTTTGAGCCCCAGCTCGACCGTCGCCTTCAAAAAACCCAGTTTGTCGCCGGCATCGTACCGCTGGCCGGTCAGTTTCCAGCCGAAGAGGCCCTCCGTCATGGCGCACTGGCGCAGGGCGTCCGTCAGTTGAATCTCTCCGCCGTGCCCCGGTTGGAGCGTGCGCAGCCAGGTGAAGATCGATGGAGACAGCACATACCGGCCGACGACTCCCAGCCGTGAGGGCGCCTGGCTGGGGGCCGGTTTTTCCACCAGCGTCGACACCTCGTACAAATCGCGCTCGGTCATGCGCCCCTTGATGATGCCATAGCGATGCACTTCCTTGCGCGGCACCGGCTGCACGGCCACCACCGACCGTCCGAAGCGCTCGTAGACTTTGATCAGCTGCGCGATCGCCGGCACCGGCGTTTGCGCGATCACGTCGTCGCCCAGCAGCACGGCGAACGGCTCGTCGCTCAAAAACGGCTCGGCGCAGAGGATGGCGTTGCCCAATCCTTTGGGGCTCGGCTGGCGGACGTAGCAGATGTTCGCCAGGCGGGTCACCCGTTGCAGTTCCTCAAGCAGCCGGATTTTCCCGCTCGCCTTGAGCAATTGCTCCAGCTCGATCGCGGCGTCGAAATGATCTTCGATGGCCCGCTTGCCGCGGCCGGTGACGATAATGATTTCGGTGATCCCGGCCGCCACCGCTTCTTCCACCACGTACTGAATGATGGGTTTGTCCACCAGCGGCAGCATCTCCTTGGGCGAGGCTTTCGTGGCCGGAAGGAAACGCGTGCCCAGGCCGGCGGCGGGAATCACGGCCTTGGTGATGCGTCGATAAGGCGACACTGGCCGCGATCTCTGACGCATGGATTAATTTTATGGGCAGTACGAGAGAAAAGTCAATTGAAGCGCGCGCCGCTACCTAGCCACCTTCAGTTTCTTATACAACGCCTCGACCTGCCGCCGGACGTCGTCGGGCGCTTGGGCGCCGTCAATCCAGTCGTCAGCCCGCCGCTGCTTTTCCGACACGGGCCACTGCGCGCGCACGCGCCGCAGCGCCTCATCGCGGCTCAGCCCGTCGCGCGCGGCCAGCCGGGCCACCTGCGTCTCTTCGTCGGCGACGACCGCGACGATGTGTTCGACCAGTTGGTCGGCGCCGGTCTCGAAGAGCAGCGGCACGACGAAGACGATCACGCCGTCGGGATCGTCCGCCTCCAGCGCCAGCCGCCGGCGGGACGCTTCGGCAAAAATCAGCGGGTGCAGGATGGTTTCCAGGCGGGCGCGATGGGTCGGGTCGCCAAAGACGATGTCGGCCAGCCGCCGGCGGTTGATCGCCGGTCCGGCTCCTCCGGCATCAAGGATCTTGCGGCCAAAGGCGGCCAGGACGGCGTCATATCCTGGCCGGCCGGGCTCCAGGAGTTCGTGGGCCAGTTCATCCGTGTCGATCACGGCGGCGCCAAGCTGCTGAAAATGGCTGGCCACCAGGCTTTTGCCACAGGCGATGCCCCCCGTGAGCCCGATAAACATATCGAATTGTAGCATGAGCCATTGCCGAGCGTCGATTTGACACGCGAGTCCCGCTAGAAAGTACGTTGGCGATGAGGGGTTAATAACCCGCCCAGGCGGGTTATTCCTGCAGAGGAATAAACCCTCCATCGAGATTCGCCCGCCTCACGGCGGGCTTTGGCAGGTGTCAGGGGGGAGATGAATGAAGCTTCACAGGCAGCAATGCCTGTGAAGGCGGAATCTGAGCACGGAGCCATGGCGCATGCCATGGCCGTGTCGAAGCGCATCTTCCCCCTGACTCCAGTTTGACCGCTCTCCCCCCCTCTGCTAGACTCAATCACAGTGCAATCCTGAGGGGTGGATGCAGTCCATGTCGGCATTTTCCTTAATAAAAACCCTACAAGCCAATGTCGGCCAGGTGATCAAGGGCAAGGATGAGGTCATTGAATTGGCCGTCACAGCCCTGCTGGCCCGAGGCCATTTGCTCATCGAAGACGTGCCCGGGGTCGGCAA
>CAZJRH010000479.1:0-1759 GCA_964548215.1 uncultured Nitrospirota bacterium | reverse complement strand
GAGCTGGGAGAGCGGGTGCGTCTGCTCCGGGAATATGGCTGGGCAGAGCGCTATGTCAGCCACCTGCCGGGTTGGAACTCCCGATTGGACGAGTTGCAGGCGGCGGTGCTCAGAGTGAAGCTTGGTTATCTCGACCGTGACAACGCGACGAGGGCCCGGCTGGCGGCATCGTACACAACGCATCTGGCCGGCACGGGATTGATCTGCCCGCCCTGCCGGCCGGAGACGACGCATGCTTATCATTTGTACGTGGTGCGTTCGCCGCAGCGGGACGAGTTGCAGGCGTTTCTGAAGGCCTCCGCCGTGGATGCGGCGGTCCATTATCCGGTGCCGATCCATTTGCAGCCGGCCTATCGCGGCCGGTTGCGCGGCCGCGTTCCCCTCGCGAAGACGGAAGCCGCGGCCGGGGAGGTGCTGTCGCTCCCGATCTATCCGGAACTTGATGAGCAGCAGTTTCACACGGTGATCAATGCGGTGAAGAAATTCGGGGGTGCGACATGATCAACGGCGTTGTGCTGAAAGAATTGGCAACTCATACCGATGAGCGTGGTTTCTTTCGGGAAATCATTCGTACGACCGATGACTTCTTCACCGAGGGTTTCGGCCAGTGGAGCCATTCGCTCATGTACACCGGCGTCGTCAAGGCGTGGCATATCCACAAGGTGCAGGTGGATTGGTGGTATGTGGCCGGAGGCGTGTTGAAGATCGCGCTCCATGACACCCGGCACGATTCGTCCACCCATGGAAAGACCATGGACTTTCTCCTGGGTGAGGGCCAGCCGGCGCGCGTGCTGCGCGTGCCGCCGGGTGTCGCCCATGGATGCAAGGCGGTCAGCGGGCCGGTCCATCTCTTTTATGTCACCTCGAAAATTTACAACCCGGATGACGAGGGGCGCATTCCGTACGACGATCCCGCCATCGGCTATGACTGGTTGAAGGGGCCGGCGATCAAGTAGGCGGCGATGCCATGAACGCACCCTATCACGGGAAAACTATTTTGATTACCGGCGCCTCCGGCTATCTGGCGACACGGGTCGCCGAGATGCTATCCGAAGCGGATTGCCGCATCGTCAGGTTGACGCGAGCGCAGACGCCGTTGACGCGGATCAGCGGAGTCGCTCGGATGACCGATGTGGTCGTGGATATCCGAGACCGCGCCGTGTGGGAGCGCGTCCTGGATGGCGTGGAGGTCATTTTTCACTTTGCCGCGCAGACGAGCGTGGCCGCGGCGGCCGAGAACCCTGCGGCGGATGTGCAGATCAATGTGCTGCCGATGCTGCACCTGCTGGACGTTTGCCGGCAACGCTCGTTGCACCCAATCGTGCTGTTTGCCGGCACCGTGACGGAAATGGGGCTGCCCGCCCGTTTGCCCGTGGATGAAAGCGTCATGGATCGCCCGATCACGATCTATGATCTGCACAAACTGATGGCGGAAAATTATTTGAAGCACTATGCCGGCCAGGGAACTGTGCGCGGC
This sequence comes from uncultured Nitrospirota bacterium, assembly GCA_964548215.1. Classification (GTDB taxonomy): domain Bacteria; phylum Nitrospirota; class Nitrospiria; order JACQCE01; family JACQCE01; genus JBFMAJ01. The sequence goes on along the minus strand of CAZJRH010000479.1, from coordinate 282 downwards.
GCGGTGTTGCGCCTGGCGAACGTCTACGGGCCGGGGCCGAGGAGCAGCAGCGCCGATCGGGGGGTTCTCAACCAGGCCGCCCGCAAGGCGTTGAATGCGGAAACGCTGACCGTATACGGCCATGGCGAGTATGTGCGCGATTATGTCTATATCGATGACGTCGCGCGGGCATTTTTAGAGGCCGGGGCGCATGCCGATCGAATCAATGGGCAGCACTTCGTGATCGGTTATGGTCAGGGGCACACCATCATGGAAGCCTTCAACCTTGTTGTCGAGCGTGCC
>CAZJRH010000478.1:0-3882 GCA_964548215.1 uncultured Nitrospirota bacterium | reverse complement strand
CCGGCCAAGACGCCAGCCACGCGACCGATCGACGCCACCGCCAAACCCAAACCCGCTCTGATCCCCGTGAAAACAGGTTAACGCGACCGTCATGTGCGGAATTGCCGGCATCTATCACTTCGGGTCCTCCAGCGCGCCCGTGGAGAAACGCCTGCTGACGGCCATGGCGTCGAGCCTGATCCACCGGGGACCTGACGAAGAAGGCGTCTACATCGATCGCAATGTCGGGCTGGCGCACCGGCGACTGAAGATCATCGATTTATCAAGCGGCCGACAACCCCTCAGCAACGAAGACGGCACGGTCTGGATCAGTTTCAACGGGGAAATCTACAACTATCCCGATCTGCGCCGGCTCCTGGAACACAAAGGGCACACCTTTCGGACCAACACCGACACCGAAGCGATCGTCCATTTGTACGATGAATACGGCGAACGGTGCGTGGAACAGTTGCGGGGCATGTTCGCCTTCGCCATCTGGGATGCCACGCGCCGCCGACTCTTCCTGGCCCGGGATCGGGTAGGGATCAAACCACTCTATTACTACCGTGACGGGCGAATGCTGCTGTTCGCGTCCGAGATCAAGGCACTGCTGGCGCACCCCGCCGTTTCACCCACGATCGATCCCTCTGCGCTGGACGATTATCTCACCTATTTGTATGTGCCCGGCCCCAAGTCGATCTACCAGCAAATCCGAAAGCTGCAGCCAGGCTCGACGATGACGGTGTCGGAGGCCGGCTGCCAGGAGCGCGTCTACTGGGATCTGTCATTCGAGCCGAAGACGGGCCTGACGGAGGCCGACTACGCGCAGGGACTCATCGAAAAACTCCGAGAAACGGTCGCCGTCCACCTGGTCAGCGACGTGCCGCTGGGCGCGTTCCTCTCCGGGGGGCTGGACTCCAGCGCGGTGGTCGGCGTGATGGCCGGGCTCATCGATCAACCGGTCGTCACCTCCTCGATCGGGTTTCGCGAGGCCGGGTTCGACGAGCTGCCCTACGCCAGGGCCGTGGCCGGCCGCTTTCAGACCCGCGCGCATGAGAAGATCATCGATGCCAGCGCGGCCAAGATTCTCGATCCGCTGACCTGGCATTTTGACGAACCCTTTGCCGACTCTTCGATGATTCCCACCTATTACGTCTCTCAGGCCGCGCGGGAGCACGTGACCGTCTGTCTGTCGGGCGACGGGGGAGATGAGAACTTCGCGGGCTACCGACGATATCGGTTTGACCTGCTGGAGAACCGGCTGCGGGCCTCAATGCCCGGCGCCATTCGAGGGCCGCTCTTCGGGCTCCTGGGCCGACTCTATCCCAAGGCCGACTGGCTGCCGCGCCCCTTCCGCGCCAAAACCCTGCTGACCAATCTGTCGTTATCACCGGAGCGTGGATTTTTCCATACCATGAGCTGGTTCACGCCTCAGATGAAGCGCGCCCTGTATGGAGAAACGCTCCGGAAATCGCTCGACGGGTATGACGCCTTTTCCGTCCTGCAGCCTCATTTTGACCGGACGCGGGGATGGGATCCGCTCTCGCGCATTCAGTACGTGGACATCAAAACCTATCTCGTCGATGACATTCTGACGAAGGTGGACCGGGCCAGCATGGCCCACGCGCTCGAAGTCCGCGTGCCCCTGCTGGACCATGAATTCATGGAGTATGCGGCCGCCATCCCCGCCGGCTTGAAACTCCGGCGGGGCCGCGGCAAACATATCTTCAAGCAGGCGCTCGGCGGCCTGCTGCCCCCGGACGTGATCGACCGGCCGAAAATGGGCTTTTCCATTCCCCTGGCCGACTGGTTTCGCGGCGAGCTTAAACCAACGTTCGAGCAGTCCCTCTTCGCGCCTGACGCGTTTGTCAACGGGTTGTTCAACCCGGAGCCGATCCGCCACTGGTGGGCCCAGCACCAACGCGGCACGCGGGATTACTCCTATCATCTCTGGGCCCTCTTGATGCTGGAGCGATGGGGGAAAGCGTTCATCGATCGCGGCGGTCGATGAACCGCGCGCGCCTCAACATTCTGTCGTTCACGACCCTCTTTCCGAATCGCTCGACGCCGTTTCACGGGCTCTTCGTGAAAAACCGCCTGGAGCGTCTGGCCCGGCTGTGCAACCTGGAAGTCGTGGCGCCGGTGAACATCGCCCGCGATCCGCGGCTGGCCTGGACAGTCCCCATGCAGGAGATCATCGGCGGAATCCCGGTGCATCATCCGCGGTTCGCGGTGCTGCCCGGCCTGTTCAAGCACTGGGATGGATCGCTGCTCTACCGGCACACGTTGCGGCAGATGCGCGGGAGCGCGCCGCTGGAGCGCTGCGATCTGATCGACGTCCACTATGCGTACCCCGACGGTGTCGCCGGCCAACTGCTGGCCCAGACGCTGGGCAAACCCTTTGTCCTCTCCCTGCGTGGTTCCGATATCCACGTGCTCGCGCAATTTCCCAAGCGCCGGGCGCTCATTCGCATGGCGCTGGCGCGGGCGAGCCGGATCATCGCCGTCTCGCAGGCGCTCAAAGATGAAGCGCGGCAGTTGGGCGCCGACCCGGCCAAGATCCACGTCATTCCCAACGGCGTCGACACGTTGGCCTTTTTTCCCCGTGACCGGCAGGAGGCCCGCCGCACGCTCGGCTGGCCGGCCGGGCGTCGCGCGCTGCTGTTCGTCGGCCGGCTGTCGAGAATCAAGGGGCTGGACCTGCTGGTCAACGCGCTGGCGCTCGTCCGTGAGCGCGGCCTCTTTCTGCACGGCCACATCGTCGGCGACGGCGAGTTGCGGCCCGAGCTGGAGCGGACGATCGCCCGCCATCGATTGCAGGAGGAGGTCACGTTGCACGGGTGGGTGGCGCCAACTGACTTGCCCCGCTGGTACAGCGCGGCCGACCTGGTCTGTCTGCCCAGCCGCAGCGAGGGCTGCCCGAATGTGGTGGTCGAAGCGATGGCCTGCGGCACGCCCGTCGTCGCCACCGCGGTCGGCGGCGTGCCCGATCTGGTCCGCGAACAGGTGAGCGGGCTCCTGATCAGGGAGCGGAGCGCGGCCGCCATCGCCGACGGCATCGAGCAGGCCTGCGCCAGACCATGGAGCCCGGTTGCGGTCCACACCGCGGCGGCCGCGCAGGACTGGTCGGCAGTGGCCGCCGCCCAGATGCAGCTCTTTCACGACGTCGTCGGCCGCTGATGCGCATCGTCTATCACCACAGAACCCGGGCCGACGACGCCCAGGGGATTCATATCCGGGAGATGGTCCGCGCCTTTCAAGCGCGCGGTCACGACGTGGAAGTCGTGGCGCTGGTGGACGGCCAGCACGCGGAGGCCGAGAAAGCCCGGCGCGGCCTCTGGGGGTGGTTGCGGACATGGGCGCCGGCCTGGCTCTACGAGTTGATGGGACTCACCTACAACCTCTACGGCTACCGGCGCCTCTGTCGGGCCATCGCGGCCAACCGGCCCGATCTGATCTATGAACGCTACGCATTGAATACCTTTTGCGGCCTCTGGGCGGCCCGGCGTTTCAACATCCCGATCTTTCTGGAGGTCAACGCCCCGCTGGCGGACGAGCAGCAGCAGCTTGGCGCGCTGGCGTTCAAACGGCTGGCCCGGTGGTCGGAGCGCTGGATCTGCTCACACAGCACCCGCACACTCGTCGTCTCCGGGGTGCTGAAGGCCGTGCTGGAGCGGAAGGGCGTGCCGGCGGACAGACTGACCGTGCTGCCCAACGGCATCGATCCGAAAATGTTTCATCCCGCGGTCTCCGGCGAGACAGTCAAAACACGCTATGGCCTGGACGGGAGCGTCGTGATCGGTTTTGTGGGTTGGTTTCGTCCCTGGCACGGATTGGAAATGCTGTTGCAGCTCTTTCACGAAGCCGACCTCGGCCGTCAGGACGCGCGGTTGCTGCTGGTGG
>CAZJRH010000477.1:0-9474 GCA_964548215.1 uncultured Nitrospirota bacterium | reverse complement strand
CGCGCCTGCGCTTGAAGGGACTGGCGCGTGACGTCGGCGCTGACCTCACGATCGTCAACGGAGAGAACGCGGCGGGGGGTGCGGGACTCACGATGGCCACGGCCGAGGAGCTCTTCGCCGCAGGAGCCGATGTCATTACGACCGGCAATCACGTCTGGGACAAGCGGGAGGCGATCGACTATCTGGCGAAGGAACGGCGGATCCTGCGGCCGGCCAATTACCCGGAGGGCACCCCGGGATTGGGCCGCTACGTCGTGGAACTGGAGAACGGATTGAAGGTGGGCGTGCTGCAACTGATGGGTCGGGTCTTCATGCCGATGACCGATTGTCCGTTTCAGGCGGCCCGGCGGGAACTGGAATGGCTGCGCATGGCGACCAACCTGACGGTGGTCGACATGCATGCGGAAGCCACCTCGGAGAAGCGCGCCATGGGGTGGTTTCTCGACGGCCAGGTGGCCGCCGTGCTCGGCACGCACACGCACGTCCAGACGGCTGATGAAGAGATTCTGCCCAAGGGCACGGCCTACCTGACGGACGTTGGGATGACGGGGCCGCTCGAGTCCGTCATCGGGATCGTCCCGGCCACGGCCATCGAACGGTTCGTGACCGGGATGCCAAAGCGGTTCGAAACGGCGACGGGGCCGGCGATTCTTCAGGGGGCCATCGTGACGGTGGATTCCGCTTCGGGTAAGGCAACTGCGATTCAACGCCTACAGGTGAGAGAGAACCAACCGTAACTCAAAGGCAAGCCGAGCATTGGTCTGACATGCGAGCAATGACGGAATTGTGTATGGGCGATGGGGATTATCAAGGGGAGCTGAGTACGCTCCCCTTGATTTTAATTGGCAGGCGCGGGCGGAGGTACCGCGAGCAGGATCGACACGTCGTTGGAAGAATTGTTGGCCACGGCCAGGTCGACGAGGCCATCCCGGTTCAGATCGACCGACTGCAGCGCGATGGGCCGGCTGTTCGCCCGATAAAGCCGGGACGAGGGAAAGCGGCCGTCGCCCGCCCCCAGCAAGACCGACACGTCGCTGCTGCCCGAGTTCGCCACCGCCAGGTCGTTCTTCCCGTCCCCGTTAAAATCCCCCACGGTCACCGAAACCGGCTCCACCTCGCCGCTCAACTGGATCGGCGGATCTTGGAAGCCGCCCCGTGCATCGCCCATCAGCAACAAGAGGTTATTCGCCATCGGCGCGACGGCGACCAGATCGGGATGGGCATCCTGGTTGAGCCGTCCCAGCGCCGCATAAATCGGCTGGGTCTTGGCCGCGAGGCGTGAGCCGACCTCCAATGTCCCGTCGCCCTTGCCCGTGAAGATCGTCAGGCTGCTGACCATCGGACCGTTGCTCGAGACGATGACATCGAGGTGGGTGTCGCCGTTCAGATCGGCCAGCAGCAGCGCGGTCGGCGTGTCGCCGGGATCGTAATCGGCGATCTGCTCGAAGGTGCCGTTGCCCCGCCCCTTCAGCACCAGCAGATGGTCGAACCGCAGCGCGATGAGCAGGTCGGCATGGCCGTCATGGTTCAGGTCCCCGGCCGCGATGGCCATCGGAGAGCGGCCCAGCGGGAAGGCGACGGCGTTCTGAAACGTTCCGTTGCCGTTGCCCAGCAGAATCGACAGGTCGTCGCTCATGTTGTTGACGACGGCCAGATCCAGGCGGCCGTCGCCGTCCAGATCGCTGAGGGCCGCCGTCCTCGGGCGCTGGCCGACGTCGAACATGATGTGCTCGCCGAAGGTCGCGTCGGGCCGGCCGAGCAGAACCGATACATTGTTGCTGTTGCTGTTCGTGGTGACGAAGTCCGGCAGGCCGTCGCCGTTCAGGTCGGCCGAGAGCAGCGACGTCGGATTCAGGCCGACGTGATAGTGCACCGGCTCCAGAAAGACGAACGGCTCGTCGGACATCGGTTTGGGTTTGGTGCAGCCGGCCGGGCCGAGCAACGCGACGAGCCCGGCCATGCAGACGAGCCGCCTCACAGTTCCACCCCCGCCAGCCGCATCGTGTAGAGATGGTGATAGAGCCCCTTGCGCTCGATCAGCTCCAGGTGGGTGCCGGTTTCGACCAGCCGGCCCTTGTCGATGACCACGATCCGGTGGGCGTTCTGAATCGTGGTCAGGCGATGCGCAATGACGAAGGCCGTGCGTCCCTCCATGAGCCGTTCGAGCGCCTCCTGGATCAGCAGCTCCGACTCGTTGTCCAGGGAGGAGGTCGCTTCGTCCATGAGCAGTAAACGGGGCTGTTTGAGAATCGCGCGGGCGATGGCGATCCGCTGCCGCTGGCCGCCGGAGAGCCGGATGCCCTTCTCGCCGACGATCGTATCGTACTGCTTGGGCAGTTCCATCACGAACTGGTGAATGTTGGCCGCGCGGGCCGCGGCGATCATCTCCGGCTCGTCGGCCTCCGGCCGTCCATAGAGGATGTTCTCCCGGATCGTGCCGCCGAACAGATGCGTTTCCTGCGGGACGAAACTGATCTGCCGGTAGAGCGAGGCGAGCTGGACGGTCCGGATGTCGTGCCCGTCGATGAGAATGCGCCCGGCGGTGGGATCGTAGAAGCGGTGCAGCAATTGAATGAGCGTGCTTTTGCCGGCGCCGCTGGGGCCGACCAGCGCGATCAGTTCGCCCGGTTTCGCCTCGAAGGACACCTCCTGCAGCACCGGCTCGCTCGCGGCGTCCGCTCCATACCAGAAACTGAGCCGATGGACCTGCACCCGCCCTTCGATCGGCGGCAGCGGCGGGGCGCCGTCCAGCTCGGTCACGTCGGGGCGCAACTCCAGGATTTCAAAGACCCGCTGCGTGGCGCCCTGCACCTCCTTCACCTGCGAGAAGAGATGGGCGAAGGCGCCGAAGGGGCCGATCAGCAATCCCATCGTCAGCAGAAACAAGATGAGATCGCCCGGCGAGATGGCGCCGGTGCGCACCTGCTCGGCGCCGTACCAGAGGATGCCGGTGGCCGATCCGAAGGTCAGCAGCGTGATGACCGGAATGAAGATCGCCAGGATCGAGGCGCGCTGCAGGGCCGCCGCGATGGTCTGCTCCATCTGGCGGCCGAAGCGGCCCGATTCATACTGCTCGGCCACGAACGATTTGACCACCCGGATGCCGGACAACACCTCCTCCAGAATCGTCGTCAGCTCGGCTGTGCGGTCCTGGATGATCGTGGACAGTTTTTTCAGGCGCCGTCCAAAGAACATTCCGGTCAGCGCGATCAGGGGCAGGACGGCCAGAATCAGCAAACAGAGGCGCCAGTTGATGTAGAACAAAATGGAAAGCCCGCCGACGAGCGTGACGATCTGTTTGGCCAGGTTGATCGGCACCTCGGTCGTGAAGTGCTGGATCACCTGCACGTCGCTGGTAAGCCGCGAGATGAGTTCTCCCGTCCGCCGGCGGTTGAAGAAACTGATCGACAGGCGGGTGAGATGATCAAAGAGGCGGAGGCGGAAGTCGCGCATCACCCGCTGGGCGATGGAGGCCACCAGATAGCTGTGACCCATCGTCAGGGCGGCCTGGACGGCCAGTAAAGCCAGGATGCTCATGATGGCGCGGTTCAAGTGAGCCGGCGCCGCATGGCCGGAGAGGGCATTGATGATGTCGCGGGTCATCCAGAGCATCGACAGCGTCGTGACCGACACGGCCATCATCAGCCCGCCGGCGGCGACCAGGGTGGGGGCGTAGGGGCGGATCAGTTTGAGCAGTTGCGTGATGTGGGCGGGCGCGCGGGGCATGAGAAGGGTTCGTGTTCTATCACGTCGCGCGGCCAAAATGAAAGGCGCATCATTTACAGCGGCCCGCCGGTTTCTTATAATGGAGCGTCTACGGGTTTGCGTCCCGCCCGTACAAGACACCCATGGCTGATCAACACTCCAAATGGCAGTCGGCGGCGGCCGTGCCGGGCGCGCCGGCGGCGCGCCGGATTTTGACCGTGTCGCAACTGACGGCGCGGCTCAAATCGCACATCGAAGGATCATTCAATGACATCTGGGTGGAGGGGGAAATTTCCAATCTGCGCTCGCCTCCCTCCGGTCATCTCTACTTTTCGTTAAAGGATCGCGACAGCCAGATTCGGGCCGTCCTCTTCCGCAACGGCGGGCGGCGCCCGCCCTTTGTTCCCGCCGATGGGCAGTCGGTGCTGGTCCGCGGCCATCTGACCATTTACGAGCCCCGCGGCGACTATCAGATCATCGTTGATTACGTGGAACCGGTCGGCGTGGGGGCGCTGCAAGCGGCGTTTGAGCAGCTCAAGGCCCGCCTGGCCGCCGAGGGGTTGTTTGACCCGGCCAGAAAACGGCCGCTGCCGTCTTTACCCCGCTGTTTAGGCATCGTCACGTCGCCGACCGGGGCGGTCATCAGGGATATGCTGACCATTCTGGCCCGGCGGTTCGCCAATCTGCACATCATCATTAATCCGGTGCCGGTCCAGGGAGCGGAGGCGGCGGGCCGCATCGCCGACGCGATCGATGAGCTGAATGCGCTGGGGCTGGTCGACGTGATCATCATCGCCCGCGGCGGCGGCTCGCTGGAGGATCTGTGGGCGTTCAATGAAGAAATCGTCGCGCGCGCGATCGCCCGCTCCGGCGTGCCGGTCATTTCCGCGGTCGGCCATGAGACGGATGTGACGATCGCCGACTTCGTCGCCGACCTGAGGGCGCCGACGCCGTCGGCCGCGGCGGAACTGGTGGTGCGGAGCAAGGCGGAGCTCTTGGACCGCGTGGAGCAGCTCCGCCTGCGGCTGGCGCGCTCGTTGCGGCAGTCTCTTTTGTGGCAGCGGGACCGCGTGCAACGCGAGGGCCGGGCGCTGACGCATCCCCGGCGGGCGATTGAGCGGTCGTTGCAGCGGACCGATGAGCTGGACGGCCGTTTGCGCGTGGCGGCCTCCCGCGTGGCCGGCCACCGGCGGGAATTTCTCCGCGTGCGACTGGAGCGGATCCAGGCCTGCTCGCCGCGCGATCTGATCCGGGTCGCGCTCCAACGGCAGGAGCAGTTGCAGGAACGGCTGGCGGGGCAGATCGGGCGGCTGGCCAACGGGTGGCGGGAGAATGTCAGCCGGCGGGCCGCGCAGTTGCATCATCTCAGCCCGTTGGCGATCCTGGCCCGCGGCTACAGCATCGCGCAGCGGTTGCCCGACGGCGCGATCCTTCGCTCCGCGCAGACGATCAGCCGGGGAGATCGCATCCGATTGGTGCTGCATGAAGGGGAGCTGGAGGCGGTGGTCCAGGAGATCCGCGCGCAGCGCACCCGGCCTGTCGTTGAGAGTGCGGATTAGGGATTAAAAAGCGTAAGGTAGACAAGCGATGGGGTTTAGCGAACTGCGATCCCCCTGATACCCCACAACCGAGCGCTGGTCTGACGCGCGAGCCATGATAGTAACGCGTACGGCGATGGGGGTCCAGGGGGAGAGAAGCCTCTCCCCCTGATACAATGGAGGCCTAATGGCGACTGGGAAATTCGAAGAAGCGCTGACCCGATTGGACGAGCTGGTCCGGGCCCTGGAAAAAGGCGATCTGCCGCTGGAAGAATCGGTCAAGCGGTTTGAAGAGGGCGTCAAGCTGTCCAAGCAGTGCCTGAAGATGCTGGAGGAGGCCGAGCGGAAGGTCGAGGTGCTCATGGCCGACAAGGACGGGAAAAAACGATTGCGGCCGTTTGCGGAGTCGCGCGCCGAGCAAGGCCGGCCGGCAAAGGATGGAGAGAAGGACGAAAAGTTGGACGGGGAGGACGGGGACTCGGAAGACAGCGACGACAGTGACAATGAGGACGACCGGTGACACGCGCCCGCGCACGATCGGCGCCGCCCCCTGCGGGGGCAGGCCATTGTGCGCCGAAGGTGCGCATCGATCAGTTGCTTGTGGAGCAGGGCAAGGCCGCCAGCCGGACGGAGGCGCAGCGGCTGGTGATGCGTGGTGTCGTGCAGGCGGCCGGCCAGCCGGTCAGCAAGCCGGGGCAGAGGGTTGCGCCCGATGCGCCCCTGGCGGTCCAGGCGGGCGCACCCTATGTCAGCCGGGGCGGAGAGAAGCTGGCGGGCGCGTTGGCCGCCTTCGGCCTGCCGATTCAGGGACGCGTGGCGATGGATGTCGGCGCTTCCACCGGCGGGTTTACCGATTGTCTGTTGCAACGGGGGGCGAGCCGGGTCTATGCCATCGACGTCGGATATGGGCAATTGGCCTGGTCGCTCCGGCAGGATCCCCGGGTGATCGTCAAGGAACGGACGAATATCCGGACGCTGCCGCCCTCGGCGCTCCCCGAGCCGGTCGATCTGGTGACGGCGGATCTCTCCTTCATCTCGTTGCGATTGGTGTTGCCGGCGCTTCAGCCCTTTTTGACCGCAACGGCCGATCTGCTACTCTTGGTCAAGCCGCAGTTTGAGGTGGGCCGCCGGCTGGTCGGCCGGGGCGGAGTGGTGCGGGATCCCATGCTGCAGGCGGCGGCGGTGCGGGAGGTGACGGCCGTGGCCGAGTCGGTGGGGTACCGGGTGAAGGGTTGCGCGGCGAGTGTGCTGCGGGGGCCGAAGGGGAATCAGGAATATTTCCTATGGTTGGGGTTTGAGAAGGGGGGGTATCGTCAGTGAAAGTATTAGTGACAGGCGGGGCGGGATTTATCGGATCCCATTTGGTCGATCGGTTGATCGAGGAAAATTACGAGGTCGTGGTGGTGGACGATCTCTCCACCGGCAAACGCAAACAGGTCAATCCCAAGGCGACGTTTTATAAAACCAACATCCTCAGCTCGAAAATCGAGCGCATCTTTAAGAAAGAGCGGCCGGAAATGCTGGCGCACCTGGCCGCCCAGATCAACGTCCGCCGATCGCTGAAGGATCCGATTTTCGACGCGCAGGTCAATATCCTGGGGCTGCTGAATGTGCTGCAGCAATCGGTCCGCTACGGCGTGCGCCGGGCGATTCTGGCTTCCTCCGGCGGCGCCATCTACGGCGACCAGCAGACCTTCCCGGCCACCGAGGAGCATGCCACCCATCCGCTCAGCCCCTACGGGGTGAGCAAGCTCTCGGGCGAGCACTTTCTCTACTATTTCCGGCAGAGCGCCGGTTTGCAGACCGCCAGTCTCCGGTACAGCAACGTCTACGGCCCCCGGCAGGATCCCTTCGGCGAGGCCGGGGTGGTGTCTGTTTTCGCCCAAAAACTGCTTCGGGGGGAGACGCCGCTGATCAACGGGACGGGGCGGCAGACCCGCGATTTCATCTTTGTCGACGACGTGGTGGAAGCCAACATGGCCGTGCTGCACAGCGGCGTGGAGGGCGTCTTCAACGTCGGCACGGGGCGGGAGACCTCGGTGAACGAGCTCTGCTCCACACTCAAACAATTGATCGGCGCCGACGTTCGGGAGCAGCATGGCCCCGAGGTGTCCGGGGAGGTGCTGCGGAGCTGCCTGGACGCCACCCGGTTGCAGAAGGCGACCGACTGGATGCCCAGGACTTCCCTGGCGGATGGGCTCAAACGGACGGTTGATCATTTTCGGCAGGTGCTGGGCTAAGCCATTGCCTTGACAGCGAAAACTGGCATGGTATCATAGCGACGATGTTCTGCCGAACGACTTTCAGGGGTTGGGTCCGTGCCGGGGTCATCACGCTCCTTGTGGCCGGCACGGCCGGGTGTGCCATGCATCGCGAGATGCGCCTGGCCCAGGAACTCGGCGCATCAGGCAATTGGCCCGGCGCCATCATCCTCTACGAGCAAGCCCTCAAACGCTCACCCGACGACGCCGACCTGCAAGCCCAACTGGATCAGGCGCGGCTGAAAGCCGCCGCCCAGCATTATGCGCGGGGACAGGCCCTGCTCAAAGACCAGCAGATTGATGCGGCGCTGGACGAGTTCAAGCGCGCGATGACCTATGACGCCAGCCGGCCCGAGCACCGGAGCGCCTTCGATGAGGCGATCAAGGCCCGGCAGGCCAATGTGCACTTGCAGGCGGGCCGCCAGTTGTTGAAGACCGGCCGCTTGGACGAGGCGCTGCAGGAGTTTGAATCGGCGCTGGCGGACAATCCGGGGCTGGTCGAAGCGCAGGAGGCGATGATGGACCTCGCCGAGCGCAAACGCTTGGCCGGGTCGTCCGGCGAGCTGGCGCTCAGCTCCAACGAGCCGATCACCATTAAATTCCAGAACGCCCGCGTCAAGGATGTGTTTGAGCTCCTGTCGAAAAGCTACGGCGTCAATATCCTGTTCGACCGGGACGTCCGGGACGAGCCGGTGACCGTCTTCGTCAAGGACGCCTCCTTCCGGGAAGCGCTCAACCTCATCCTGGGGACGAACAACCTCTTCATGAAGCGGATCAACGAAAAGACGATCCTCATCGTGCCCAAAACCAAGGCCAAGGCGAATCAATATGAGGATTTGCAGATCCGAACCTTCTATCTGTCGGTGACGCCGGCCAAGGAGATGGTCAACCTGCTCCGCACGATGCTCGATACCCGGCGTGTCTTCGTCAACAACGAGTTGAACGCGATCGTCATGCGCGACAATGCGGACAAGCTCGAGCTGGCCGCCAAGATCATCTCGGCCAACGACCGGCAGGTCGCCGAGGTGATGTTTGATGTGGAGGTGATCGAGGTTGCGCGGACCAAGATCCTCAAATACGGCTGGAAGCTGCAGCCGAGCAACAGCGTCTCCGCCGGCATCGGCTCGACCGATGATAAGACCGGATTGACCCTGTCGGAGCTCAGCGATCTGACCAAGAGCGACATCTTTCTCACGCTGCCGACCGTGGTCGTCGATCTGATCAAGACGGATTCCGACGCCCAAACGCTGGCCAATCCGCGGATCCGGGCGCTGAGCGGCAGCACGGCCAAGATCAATATCGGCGACAAGGTGCCGATTCTGCTGAGCACGACCACCTCGACGGCGACTACGTCAACCGTGTCCGGCGGTGCCACGGTCCAGACTTCGATCGATTACAAAGATGTCGGCATCAAGCTCAGCATCGAGCCGACCGTCCAACTGAACAACGACGTGAAGTTGAAATTGAACCTGGAAGTCTCATCCCTTGGCGAACTGGTTGACCTGGGACAGGGTTTCCAGCAATTCAAGTTCGGCAACCGAACGGCCGAAACGGTGCTCAACGTCCATGATGGCGAAACGGTCGTCATCGGCGGGCTGATTCGCGACGATGATCGGAAGACCATCAACAAGATTCCAGGGCTCGGCGACATTCCGATCCTGGGCAAGCTCTTCTCCAGCACCGACACGCAGAAGATCAAATCGGACGTCATTCTGACCATCACGCCGCGCGTGGTGCGTCGGCTGGAGCCGCCGGGCGAGGAGCTGCTGGCCTTCTGGTCCGGCACCGAGGAAGTCTATGCGACGGCGCCGCTCTTCTCGAGCACGTCGTTCGGCGGCAGCCCGTCCGGCGCGGGCGGCGGCGACATGGGCGGCGAATTCATCCCGCCCCCTCCGATGCCCGACTTTCCGCCGCAGGAACAGGTGATGCCGCCGGAGCCGCCGCAGGAACAGATGATGCCGCCGCCACCC
>CAZJRH010000476.1:0-1925 GCA_964548215.1 uncultured Nitrospirota bacterium | reverse complement strand
CTCCGGCATGCCTCCCGGGCCGTTGTGATCGGCCGCCGGGCGATTCAGCTGCTCCCGTTGGCGATCATTGCGTTGCTCGTCCTGTCGACGAACAACCGGAATATGGTCTATGCGGATCAAGTCGCCTTCTGGTCGGACGCGGCGGGCAAATCGCCCCGCAAAGCCAGAGCCCACAACAACGCGGGATACGCCTATCACCTGGCGGGTGATTTCGATCGGGCCATCGAGCACTACCGCACGGCCCTCTCGCTGAACCCTGATTCCGAAATTGCCCGGGAGAATCTTCGCCAGGTCTGGGCCATGAAGAAAAACCGGATCGACCGCCGGCCGGATTAACATCACCACGCCCGTTCTCCCCTACCGCCGGTCCGCCGGCTGTGATTCAAACCCGTAACGAAGCACATCCACGGCTCCCTGCCATCGCTCTCGGAAATTGAGGCCGACCAGCAGGAGGCTTCTCCCGTCCTGCGTCGCAACCGCAATCAGGCAATGGCCGGCCTTCTGTGTAAATCCGGTTTTCGCCATCGTGAACGAGGATTCATCCAGCGTGCGATTCCGAAGCGTAAAACGGCGTTTCGCGTCGACCGTGAGGATCTCCTTCTCGACCGTGCGCATGCTGATGGCGAGCGCATTGTCCTTGAGCGCCTCTTCCGTCAGATGCGCAAGGTCAGCCGCCGTCGAATAATGGTCCGGGGCATCGAAGCCGCAGGGGTTGGAAAAATGGCTGTCGGTCAGGCCGAGTGCCGCGGCCTTGCGATTCATCAGCGCGACAAACGCCTCCTTACTCCCGCCGACGTACCGCGCGACGGCCCAACAGGCGTCGTTGGCCGAGAGCATCAACATCGCCGACACCAGATCGCCGAGCCGCAGACGGTCCCCCGGTTCCAGCCCAAGACTCGGAGAACGGCGGTCGACTGACTCGGGGCCGATCGTGACCGTCGCGGCGGAGCGGCCCGTTTCAAGCGCCAGCAGGGCGGTCATCACCTTGGTCAGGCTCGCCGGCGGCAACCGCGTGTGCGCGGATTTTTCAAAGAGAACCTGGCCGGAATTCCGATCCAGGAGGACCACGGCGACGGCGTGATGAGAGAGCGGCTGGTCGGACCGGGAATCCGCAAATACCGTCCGCCCTACACCGATGAGATCAATCGCAAGAAGAGACCCGATCAGGAGTGTTTGAGCAAAGAACCGCGTGTTTACCAAGGGGTTTCAGTATAGAAATCCACTGTCCGCGTGTCAATATCACTACGCGCCACCGGCTGATCAAGACCGCCGTCGTGTGATAAGATAGCCGCCATGACGGCCCCGGCTCCCCGCCCGACCAGCAGCGAACGTTTACGCACGCTGCTCGCCCAGCGCATCCTGGTGATCGACGGCGCGATGGGCACACAATTGCAGGCCCGCAATCTCACCGAGGCCGACTTTGGCGGCGCGGCCTATGAAGGCTGCAACGAATATCTGAATCTGACGCGCCCCGATGTCGTGCGTGATATTCACGCCGCCTATCTAAACGCCGGCGCCGACATCATCGAGACCAATACGTTCGGCGGCACACCGATCGTTCTGGCCGAGTACAACCTGCAGGACAAAACACTTGAGATCAACCGGGCCGGCGCACGGCTGGCGCGCGAAGCGGCCGACGTGGCCTCCACGCCCGACCGGCCGCGTTTTGTTGCCGGCGCCATGGGGCCGACGACCAAAACGATCAGCGTGACCGGCGGCGTCACATTTGATCAGCTCATTGAAAATTTCTATCAACAGGCCAAAGGTTTGATCGAGGGCGGCTCGGATCTGCTGCTGCTGGAAACCGCCCAGGACACGCTCAATCTGAAGGCGGCCGTCATCGGCATTGCGCGCGCCCAGACCGAAGCGGGCGCGAGGCTGCCGCTCATGATCTCCGGCACGATCGAGCCGATGGGCACGATGCT
>CAZJRH010000475.1:0-5557 GCA_964548215.1 uncultured Nitrospirota bacterium | reverse complement strand
TGGCGGGAATGCCGGTGACCGGCCCGCTGACGCCGTGCACCGTGCCCGTCACCACCCGGATCGTGACCCCGTCCTTTTTGACTTCGGGGATCTCGGTCGAACGGATCTCCTGATAGCGCGGCTTCATCATTTTGTGCTTCGCCGGAAGGTTGACCCAGAGCTGGAACCCGGCGATCCCTTCAGGGCGCACCTGCGGCATCTCTTCATGCAAGATGCCCCGGCCGGCCGTCATCCACTGCACGTCCCCCGCCCCGATCCGTCCGGTGTTGCCGAGCGTATCCTTATGGTGCACCTCGCCCCTCACCACGTAGGTCACGGTCTCAATGCCTCGATGGGGATGCATGGGAAATCCGGCCTCGTAATCGCGCCGGTCGTCGGAGATAAAATGATCGAACAGCAAAAACGGGTCGAGGTAATCCAGCCGTTCCGTGCCGATACTGCGGTTCACCTTGACGCCCGCCCCTTCCATGAACGGTTGCGGTGTGATGATCTCTTCCACGCGTCGGGGTGATGTCATGGCGCCTCCTGACCCGGGTCGCGCGCTGCGTCCCGATGTTCCATAGCCAAATCCTACCAAAATAACGGCCGCTTTGAAATGGGCAAAAAAACCACTTGACGCCGCGCGGACGAATAGACTATAAAGTTGATAGTCTAACTAGGGTATTCGATGCTGTCCAAAAAAGCCAAATATGCCCTCAAAGCCCTGCTCGTGCTCGCCCGGGAGCGCGAGCAGGGGCCGATTGTGATCGCGGAGCTGGCCGAGCGCGAGGCGATCCCGAAGAAATTCCTGGAGCGTATCCTCCTGGACTTGAAAAATCATGGCATTCTGCAAAGCAAAAAGGGACGGGGGGGCGGCTATTTTCTGGGCAAATCCCCCGACGCGATCACCATGGGCCAGGTCATCCGATTGCTGGACGGCCCGCTGGCGCCTCTGCCCTGCGTCAGCCAGACGGCCTATATGAAGTGCGATGAATGCAAAGATGAAGTCACCTGCGGCATCCGCACCGTGATGAAGGACGTTCGGGATGCCACGGCGAAAATTCTGGATGGCACGAGCCTGATGGATGTTCTGAAAAACAGCCGCCGATCTCCCCTCAAGGCATTCAATGGACGGCCGTTGAAGAGATCCGGGCCGGGGAGACGGGCAAGAGCAGGCTGAGAGGAAATGACCGTGTCGATCACACAATGGCTGGGCGTTATATTCGCGGTAGTGTTGTCGGGTGGAGCGGCCTTCCCCCTCACGGCATGGGCGGAGACCGCGTTACTCAACGTCTCGTATGATCCGACGCGCGAGCTCTACCAGGAGCTCAGCGCGGCGTTTGCCAAGCACTGGAAAGAGAAAACCGGAGAGGTCGTGACGATTCGTCAATCCCACGGCGGCTCCGGCAAACAGGCGCGGGCCGTGATCGACGGGCTCGAGGCGGACGTGGTCACGCTGGCGCTGGCCTACGACATCGATGCCATTCATGAGAAGGCCAAGCTCCTGCCAAAGGACTGGCAGTCGCGCCTGCCCCACCGCAGCTCGCCCTACACCTCCACGATCGTCTTTCTGGTTCGCAAGGGCAATCCCAAACAGATCATGGATTGGGACGATCTCGTCAAGCCGGGGATGGCCGTGATCACTCCCAATCCAAAAACGTCCGGCGGCGCGCGCTGGAACTATCTGGCCGCCTGGGGCTTTGCGCTGAAAACCTACGGCAACGACGAAACCAACGCGAAGGATTTTGTGACCCGATTGTATAAAAATGTTCCGATCCTCGATTCCGGCGCACGCGGCTCCACCACGACCTTCGTGGAGCGGGGCATCGGGGACGTGCTGCTGGCCTGGGAAAATGAGGCGTTTCTCGCCGTCCGGGAACTGGGGCCGGACAAGATCCAGATCATTGCGCCGTCCATCAGCATCCTGGCCGAACCGCCGGTCGCGCTCGTGGACAGGGTCGTGGACAAGCACGGCACCCGCGCCATCGCGCAGGCGTATCTGGACTACCTCTACACCCTGGAGGGACAGACGATCGCGGCCACGCATTATTACCGGCCGCAATTGGGATCGGTGGCCGGGAAATATGCCCATCAATTTGCCCGCGTGAACCTCTTTTCCATCAACGACCTCGGGGGATGGCAACAGGCGCAGAAGAAACACTTTGACGACGGGGGCGTCTTCGATCAGATCTACCTGCCCGCCCGATGAACCTCCGACTCAAACAACGCAGCCTTCTGCCCGGCTTCGGCCTGGCCATGGGCTTCACGCTGCTCTATCTGGGGCTGATCGTGCTGATCCCGCTGTCGGGGATCTTCTTGAAGTCCGCCACGATGGGGTGGGAATCCTTCTGGGCCACGGTCACCGCTCCGCGCGTGCTGGCCTCCTACCGGCTGAGCTTCGGCGCCTCGCTGATCGCGGCGTCGATCAATGCCTTCTTCGGCCTGCTGGTTGCCTGGGTGCTGGTGCGTTATCACTTTCCCGGCAAGCGCCTGGTGGACGCGATGGTCGATCTGCCCTTCGCGCTACCCACCGCCGTGGCCGGCATCGCCCTGACCGCGGTCTATGCCCCCACCGGCTGGATCGGCCGCCATCTCGAGCCGCTCGGCATCAAGGCGGCCTTCACGCCGCTCGGCGTGGTGATCGCCCTCACGTTCATCGGTCTGCCCTTCGTGGTCCGCACGGTGCAGTCGGTGCTCGAAGACCTTGAGGTGGAGGTGGAAGACGCGGCCGCCAGCCTGGGCGCCACCCGCTGGCAAATCTTCACACGGGTGATTCTCCCGACGGTCTGGCCGGCGCTTCTGACCGGTTTCGCCCTGGCGTTCGCCCGGGCCGTGGGCGAATACGGCTCCGTGATCTTCATCGCGGGCAATCTGCCGATGGTCTCTGAAATCGCCCCCCTGCTCATCATGACCAAGCTGGAGCAGTACGATTACGCCGGGGCGACGGCCATCGCCGCCGTCATGCTGCTCCTCTCGTTCGTGCTCTTGCTGGGCATCAACCTTCTGCAATGGTGGAGCCGGCGCTATGGCGCCTAGTTCCGATCGCGCCCAACGGGCCTTGCGCGATTCCTTCCTCGCGCGGTGGGGTCTGATTATCACGGCGCTGCTGTTCCTCGGGATTTTCCTCTTTGTCCCGCTCGCAGCCATCTTCACCGAAGCGCTGCGCAAGGGGTTGTCGGCCTATCTCGCGGCCATTACCGAGCCCGATGCGCTCTCGGCCATCAGGCTGACCGTGCTGGCGGCGGCCATCGCCGTGCCGCTCAACCTGCTCTTTGGCCTGGCGGCCGCCTGGTCGATCGCCAAATTCAAATTTGCCGGCCGGCATCTCCTCCTCACGCTGATCGATCTGCCGTTTGCCGTCTCGCCGGTCATCTCGGGCCTGATCTTCGTGCTGCTGTTCGGCTTGCAGGGCTGGCTGGGGCCGTGGCTCGCCGAGCACGACCTCAAGCTGATCTTCGCGGTGCCCGGCATCGTCCTGGCCACGATCTTCGTCACCGTGCCCTTCATCGCCCGCGAGCTGATTCCGCTCATGCAGGAGCAGGGCATGGAACAGGAAGAGGCCGCGATCGCGCTGGGGGCCTCCGGTCTGCAGACCTTCTGGCGCGTCACGTTGCCGAACATCAAATGGGGATTGCTCTACGGGGTGATCCTGTGCAACGCCCGTGCGATGGGAGAATTCGGGGCAGTCTCGGTGGTCTCCGGGCACGTGCGCGGATTGACCAACACCGTGCCGCTACACGTGGAAATCCTGTACAACGAGTACAATTTTGCCGCCGCCTTCGCCGTCGCCTCGCTGCTGGCCATGCTGGCGCTGGTGACGCTGGCGGTGAAAAGTCTGGTTGAATGGCACTCACAACGCTATCACGGCGCCGAATGAACCGTCACCGCGGGAAAGTCCGATGAGCATCGAAGCCAGACAGATCACCAAACGCTTTGGCGCCTTCGCCGCGCTGCACAACATCGACCTGGAGATTCCCACCGGCACGCTGGTGGCGCTGCTCGGACCGTCCGGCTCGGGGAAAACAACCCTGCTCCGGATTATCGCCGGCCTGGAAACCCCGGACAGCGGCGAGATTTTCTTCGACGGCGAGAACGCCACGGACCAGAGCGTGCGTGACCGGCAGGTGGGCTTCGTCTTCCAGCACTATGCGTTGTTCCGCCACATGACCGTCTTCGAGAACGTGGCGTTCGGCCTCCGGGTCCGTCCCCGCGCACGGCGGCCATTGGAGGCCGAGATCCGGGAGAAAGTGTCCGCGCTGCTCAAGCTCATCCAACTGGAAGGACTGGCCGCGCGCTATCCGTCGCAACTGTCCGGCGGCCAGCGGCAGCGCGTCGCCCTGGCCCGGGCACTGGCGGTCGAACCCGGCGTGCTGCTGCTCGACGAGCCCTTTGGGTCGCTCGATGCCAGAGTGCGGCAGGAACTGCGCCGGTGGCTTCGGCGCTTCCACGACGAGCTGCACGTCACCAGCGTCTTCGTCACCCACGACCAGGAGGAGGCGCTGGAGGTGGCGGACATCGTCGTGGTCATGAATGAAGGACGCATCGAGCAGGTCGGCACCGCGGAGGAGGTTTACTCGCATCCCGCCAATCCGTTCGTCTACCACTTTCTGGGCAACGTCAACCTGTTCCATGGCCGGGCCCACGAAGGGCGGGTACAAATCGGCGCCGTCGAGCTCGACGCGCCGGAGCATACCGAGACGCGGAACACACCGGTCGTCGGTTACATGCGTCCGCACGAAATCGAGCTTGATCGGACGGCCGTCGAACCCGGCATGATTGCGGTGGTGATCTCGCAGGTGCATATGGTCGGGCCGTTCGTCCGGCTGGCGTTAACACGTCAGGACGGGGGCGGCCAGCTCGAAGCGGAACTGCCGCGCGAACGCTACCAGCGGCTGAAATTCGAAAAGGGGGAGCAGGTCTACATCAAGCTGAAGAATCTGCGGATTTTTCTGCAAGAGAAGGACGCCGGGGACAAACCGCAGCCTCCTCCCCCATCCACCTGACGATGGCGCCCTAGGCGGCGAGTATGCCGGCCGCCATCGCCGTGCCAACAACGCGGGCGCGGATTTTTTCAAACGCCGTCTCGCGGCTGGTCGAGGCATCGTCGCCGAACGGCGAGAAACCGCAATCGTCGGTCGTCCCCAGCCGGTCCACGGGGATGTAGTCCGCCGCCTCCAAGACGCGATCACGCACCTGCTCCGGCGTCTCGATGGCCGGATTGATCGGATCGGTCACACCGATAAAAATCCTCTGGCCCGGCCGCATCTGTTCTTTGATGGTCCGCAGCACCCGCCGCCGGTCGCGCTCGCTCGCCAGTTGCAGATAAAAATTTCCCGCCTTCAGCGCAAACAGGCGCGGCAGCAACTCGGCATAGTCGACATCGGCGCTGTGGGTCGAATCATGATCGCCGCCGGGACAGGTATGCACGCCGATTTGTGTCCGTTCCCGGGGTAAAAAACGTTCCAACACCAGATTATTGAGATCGATGAAGCTCTGCAGCAGGCCGCCCGACGGATCGAGCTTGAGCGCCAGCCGCCCCTCCGTAAAATCGATCTGGACATTATGGGCGCCGGCCTTG
>CAZJRH010000474.1:0-11115 GCA_964548215.1 uncultured Nitrospirota bacterium | reverse complement strand
GCAGCTCCGGGATCATCGGCATGTAGATCACCACCCGGTCGCCCTGCCGCACGCCCAGCCCTTTCAGCGCATTGGCGAATTTGCAGACTTCATGATGGAGCTGCTGGTAGGTGAGCGTGCGCGAATCGCCCGGCTCCCCCTCCCAGATCAACGCGGCCTTGTTACGCCGCCAGGTGGTGAGATGGCGGTCGAGGCAATTGGTCGAGACGTTGAGCTTGCCGCCCACGAACCACTGGGCGAAGGGGGGCTTCCAGATCAGGACTTTCTTCCAGGGGCGATCCCACTGCAATTCCTTCGCAATGGAGGCCCAAAATTTCTCGGGATTTTTCTCGGCCTGCTTGGCCAGTTTGCGATAGTGGGCCAGACTTTTGATATGAGCTTGCGCGCTGAACGCTTTGGGAGGCTTAAAAAGCCGCCGTTCGCGTAAAACCGATTCAATATCAGGCGCTTGTGCCATCAATACCTCCGTGATGAGAGCGGGAACGTGCCAGCAAAACGGCAGGGGATTCTAGGCAACGGCATGCGGGGTTGTCAATAGCGCTTGTGATACGATGCAATCGTGGAAAATGAGAGGCTTAAAGAGGACGAAGTAAGTGGGGACGAGGCGTTTTGCCCACCGCCGTCCTATCCGGGCCCGAGAATTCCCTTCTACGTAGGACTCATCATTGCTGTGGTTATTGTTGCTGGTTTCTGTTGGATTTTTTTCGATTTGCTGATGTTATTAATTGGATCTTTCACCGGCCCACGCCCGAAGTAAAGATAAACAACCATATGGAGGCTATCAAAAAGGTACAAGGGGGCAGATTTGTTTTCACGTGAGCAGGATGCGGATGTTCTGCATGAGCTTCTCAAAGCTTCGGCGGGGAAGCTTGCCGGTCTCTCTGATCAGCCGCCACTTATCACGCAGTCAAGGTTCTTGTTCAACTTGTTCAAAGGCACGTAGCACTTCTAAAGAGTTTTCCGCCACCAGGGTCGACTCCTCGGCCAAGGCCTTCTTGAGCAGCTTCCGTTTCCAGAGTTTATTGTAGAAATTAATGGCTTCATTAAAATAAGTATTCCTTGTGCGCCTGCTCTGGCGCCGGATTTCTTCGGTCTCTTGGAAAACGTCGTCCTTCAACTTTAGAGAAAGGGTTTTGGACATTGTGCTAATGTTTTATGCATGTTAAGCGGGGTTGTCAATAGCGGTGTGCGCGATTTACAATAGAGACAATGGTGTTCACGCGCAGACACCTGTTGGTGATGCTGGCGGCGGCTGGGGCGGGCTACTTGGCCCACCGGCTCGGTCTGCGGCCGGCCGAGGCCAAGGAAACCTTCGAGGTGGTCAAGTCCGACGCCGAGTGGCGGAAAATCCTGACGCCGGAGCAGTATAAAGTTCTCCGGCAGGAATGGACCGAGCCGCCGTTTCAGAATAAGCTCCATGACTCCAAGGAGAAGGGGACCTACTATTGCGCCGGTTGCGACCTGGCGCTCTTCTCGTCGCAGCATAAATATGACAGCAAGACCGGCTGGCCGAGCTTCTGGCAGCCGAAATTCTCCGACTCGGTTGGGACGAAGACCGACTGGAAAGCGATCATTCCACGGACCGAGGTTCACTGCGCCCGCTGCGGGGGGCATCTGGGCCACATCTTCGACGACGGGCCTGCGCCGACGTTCAAGCGCTATTGCATCAATGCGGCCGCGCTGGTGTTTAAACCGGCGTAGGGGCGGTTCGCGAACCGCCCCTACTTGATAATCAGCGTGCCGGTCATGCCGGCCGCGAAGTGGTCCTTCGGTTTTTTGGCCATGCAGGAAAAGGGATGTGTGCCGGGCGCCTCCGGCGTAAAGCGCAGTACGGCCGTCGCCTTCGGCAGGAGTTCCATTTCGACCAATCCCATTGTCTCGGCGATCATGCCATTGTTCTCTAGATCAATCGTCAGATTATGAAACGACGGGATGACGAACTCGTGCAGCACGGTGCCGTCGTTGATCAGCGTGAGCTCGACCGTCTCGCCCGCCTTCAGCGTGATGGTTGACGGTTCGAACCGAAAATCGCGCAGATGGACGGTGACTCGTTGCGTGATATTGAGGGCTTCTTCGTCCTCCTCGGCCCATGACGCGGCCGGCGAGAGGCAGAGGAGCATGAGCAGTAGAACCGATCCGTATCGCATTATTTTCTGGCCTCCGTGAACCACATTTCATAGATGGGGATGACAATGAAGAACAACGCCGTGACGATCATGACGGCCCAGCAGGCCATCTGCATGAGGGCGAAGCCGGCAGCGACGTATTTGATCAGCCACGGCGAGGCCAGATCCAACAGCGTGGCGGTGAAAGCCGAGATGATCACCGTGAATTTCATCCGCTGGCTGGCATAGGTGGCGACGAACAGATGGGCCAGCACCAGCAGGATCAATCCCTCGATAAAGGCGTGAAAGTGGGCCTCCTCCAGCATCTGGCCCACGGCCCGGGGGAAGGCGTCTTCGGCGTCAGAGCCGCGATAGTGCGTGACGATCTGGCCGTAGCCCGGTCCGATCCGGAGCAGGCCGATCAGCGCGATGGTCAGATAGCCGATGAAGACGAAGACCAGAAAGCCGGTGTAGGCGAGTTTAACCTCGGCGGAGCTGTTGGCAATGCGGAAGCCCTTGCTCTTAAAGTCGTTCATGGTCTGTTTGCGAGATCTCCATCAAAGTGAATACCCCGGGCACGGTGTCTTACCGGCGACTCTTCCCCGTGCCATCTTCTCTGTCCTGGTCGTGGTCATCCCCGTTATCATCGTCGCGGTCATCCCCATCGGCTGCGTCCGACGAACCATAGACTGCGTCAATTAATGCCAGCGCTTTCCTGGCGGCGTAGGTCGTGGAGCGGGATGATAACGTTGCGCCGCTGATCGAGTCAATATCCCGGTTGAGCTTCAGCGGCGCCTCGAGCGTCTTGCCGACGAACTGCCGCATGAAGCGGGCGGCCCGAACCTCCGAGCCCTGCGATTCGCGGTAGATCAGCACGTCGATGCCGAGGATGGCGCCGACGGGGCTGACGGCCACCATGAAGGTGATCGGCTGCTCCTTGCCGAGCACATCCAGCACCACCCCATAGCCGACCGGCGTTCCCTGCCGGGTTCCGATCCAGACGGTGTAGTGCGTCTCCTTGATTTTACCGCCCAATCGTTGCTGCACCGCCTCTTTTTGCTCCGGCGTAAGCGCGATCTCCTCCTCCTGCAGCGCATCGGCCTCGGGCAGAAGCCGCCGCGCGGCCTCTTCCCGTGTGAAGTAGACGATCCCGAAGCTCGGCAGCGGCGGCAACAGCGACCAGCCGAGCAGGGCCAGCAGTCCCGCGACGAACTGCCGCCGCCCGACATGAGCGGTCGGTCGCTCGACCGGCCAGCCGGGGCTCCGGACGTCGGACAAGTGCCCATCCGTCCGTTTGGTCAGAACCAATGACTCGACCCCGGTCAGCAACGGGATCGCCGCCGGTCCCAGCACGAAGGCGGCGGTCGAGAGCGCATCCGATTCAGCGGCCGTTGTCGCCAGCACGGAGGCGCTCAGCGCGCCGGCCGCTGCTTGGCCGCTGCGCGGATCGATGATATGACCGGCCTGCTCGTAACCGCCGGAGGTGGAAAGGGCGCGGTTCGTCAGCGTGACCATTCCGATCGCCCATTCACGGTCATGGGGATGACGGATCGCGACCCGCCATCCCGTTTGCCCCGGTGGGCTTCCCAAGCCATACGTTGTGCTGCCGAAGCTGATCAGCGCGGCGGTGATCCCGTGCTGTGTGAGCACGGCCGCGGCCCGGTCGACCGCATAGCCCTTGCCGATGGCGCCCAGATCGATCTGGAGATGGGCGGCGCGGAACTCGATCGTCCCGCCGACGGGATCGAGATGGACGTGACGATAACCGCCGGGCCGTCCCGGCCCCGCCGTCACATCGAAGGCGCCGCCGGTCAGCGCGGAGAGCGTCAGGCTCCGCTGAATCAGTGCGAAAAGTTCAGGCGTCGCAACAACAGGCCCGGAGGCGGCCAGTCGGTTGAGGCGAGACAGTTCGCTCTCCGGCAGAAACCGGCTGCAACACTGCTCGATCCGAGCGACTTCAGCGTAGGCCGCCTCCAGGGCTCGCTGCCCCCAGGAGGGATCGTGCGCAAAGAGCGTGATCTCCAGCCGCCCCCCCATGGCAAGGCGGCTGGAGACCGTCGGCGTCATCAATAAAACATCCACGCCAAGCCGAGATTGGTGCGGTAGCCGTGATCGTCCGCGCCATCCTTCCAGCTTTCATGATCGACCTTGATCGCCACCTGCGGGATCGGCAGGTAGGAGATGCCGGCCGTGATCACCTCGCGGTTGTTGGCCGGATCGGCGGTGAACCCGGCGGGCATTTTCGCCTGCGTGTCGAACCGTTCGTAGCGCACGAAGGGAACCAGATCCTGCTCCGAGTCGGGCGAGAGCAATTGCAGCAGGTGATAGGCGATCTCGGCGTTCCAGCCGAACTGAATGGTGCCGATATCGGATGCAATGGCCGCGCTCAAATCGCCCGCGTCCTTAATGCGGGTGTGAACGACAGTGCCTTGAATATCCAACCCGGCTTTCCTGATCCGAAGGTCGCCTTCGAAAAGCCGTACTCCGGGATCAGCGTTGGCGGCGCTCAATACTGCGTTCCGCTGGTTGGCCTGCGGTTGGATAAAGGCCGAGGCGCCGACATTCACGCCGGGGATGCCGACATATTCGAGTCGGCCGGCATAGGCGAGGCCGCTGGCTGGTTGACGGTCAGCGAACCCTCGTCCGCTCCGGATGCCGGTGGCGGCGGTAAACTTGGACGCATCCAGCCCGGCGGTGAGATACATCCGGTAGCGCACGCCCATCCACTCGCCCGCAACGCCGGCTCCGGCCTCCTGCCATGTTGTGGGAATCAGCACGTTTTGCACGTAGGGGCGCTCGACGCTGTAGAAGAGCGGCGGCTCGTGATATTCGTTCAAGTTGCCGATCGGCATCAGCACCACGCCGCCGCGGATCGTCGCCCAGGGATTGACCATAAAATCGACATAAGCGTACTCCAGCTCCATCGTTCGGGCCGCGTGCTCAAAGTCGACTTCCGTGTGAACCGAGATGCGGTCGGTGAAGCGGACATCCATGCCCCACACCATCCGGTGCAGGTCGGCCTCGGCCGGATTGGCCTGATTGGGCACGCTTGATCCAGACTTCGGGATGCTGAAATGAAGCTCTCCGTAGCCGTGGAAATGGATTTTCTGCGTGGACGATCCCTCGTCTTCGTCGGCCTGCGCCGTGACGGGCGCGAAACCCCATCCGGCGGCGAGCAGAGCGGCGAATGCGATCACAGCGCGTTGCTTCATCATCTAGGCGGCTCCCGTGTGTGGTGAAGTGAAGACAGCAGTCACTCAGTCGTCACGTTAGCGAAATTGGCCGGAGATTGACATTCCCCACACTGGTAGATTATGGGGGATTGGCATCACCCAAATGGGTGAATCAGGACGGTATGGTCCGTTGTCAGGATGTGTGTCTGGTGTGCTGAAAAAAGAGCCGGAGGGCTTCGGTGCGTGATCCGACGCCGAGCTTGGCGTAGATCCGCTGCAGATGCGATTTGACCGTCTCGGGCGAGAGGTTCATCGTCTTGGCGATTTCCTTGTTGCTCATGGCCTCGCCGAGCAGCGACAGGATTTGCCGCTCCCGTGGGGTCAGATCGGGCAGCGGGGTGGGTGTGCGCTGGCCGGGCGAAATGAGAAACGGGGAGGCGATCGACTCCCCGGCCATGGTCTGCTTGATGATGCGCAGAAACTCGCGGTGGTCGGCGTCTTTAATGATATAGCCGTCCGCGCCGCCGGACAGACTGTCCCGGATGCGCTCGTCTTCATCATGCACCGAGAGCATCAAAATTTTCACCCGGGGCAGCCGTTCACGGATGAGGCGGGCCGCTTGCGGGCCGGATAGCGCGGGCAGTTCCACGTCCAGCAGAATCATGTCGGGCTGCAGTTCCGTCGCCTGGACGACGGCTTCCTGCCCGTCCGCCGCTTCGCCGACGACCTGAATCTGCGGATCCTGTTCCAACAGGTGCTTCAGGCTCTGCCGGAACAGCCGTTGATCGTCCACCAGCAGAATGCGGATGGGCGTCTGAGGCGCCTCGGAAGATGAAGGGGGTGTCGGTTTATTTTCGCGCGCCGTCTTCATTCCAAATCCTCCGTCGGAAGCGTGAGCGTGAATCGCGCGCCGCCCTGCGGGCGGTTGTCCGCGCGCAGATGGCCGCCGTGGGGCTCGACCGCCATCCGGCAGAAATAGAGTCCGACGCCGATGCTGCTGCACTCGGTCCGGTCCCCCCGATGCCGATCATCGGCGGCTTCGTACAGAAAGTCAAAAATATGAGTCAGCGCCTCTTCGGCAATGCCGGGTCCCTGGTCTTCCACGTCGATGACGACCCGGTCGCCCTCCGGCCAGTCCACGCGCAGCGTGATCGCCCCGCCGGCGGGCGAATGTTTGATGGCGTTGTCGAGCAGATTGAAGAGGACGCGTTGCAGGCGCCGGCGGTCCGCGGTCAGGCGTCGTTCCGGCGCCGCGATCTTTGTTTCCAGTTTCACCCCCCGGGCCTCGGCATCGACCTCGAGCAGCCGCGCGACTTCGTTCACGGCCTCGCTCAGGACGAAGGCGGTGGGACGTAACGGCAGCGCCGAAAGGCTGTGGCGGTAGACATCCAGCAGGTCATTCAGCGTGCCCAGCAGCAGGTTGCCGCCGCGGACGAGATCGGCGAGCAGTCGCTGCGCCTGCGGTTTGGGCATTTTCCCGTAGGTTTCCTCGAGCAGCGCGAGCGCCTTCAAAATGCCGACCATGGGACTGCGCAAATCGTGGGTCAGCACGGTGGATAGCCGGTGCAGCGCCATCAGCCGTTCGGCTTTGAGCTTGGCGTCGGCCGATTGCTGCAGGTGCTCGGCCATCTGATTGATGCTCGTCGCCAGCGCTTCCAGCTCATCGCTGGTGCGGACCTGCAGTCGGTAGTCGAGATTGCCGCGCCCCAATTCCTCGGCCCCCTGTTGCAGGGCCAGGATGGGGCGCACCAGCCGCCGGCCGGCCGCGGCGCCGAGCAGCACGAGCGCGCCGACGAGTCCGACGCTGAGCCCGCCGATCACCCACAGGACCCGGTTGATGGGGGCGAAGAGTTCGCCGCGTTCCTGCGTGACGGTGAGCCACCAGGACGGCTGGCCGGCATGGCCGAAGAAATTGGCCGATTGGAGTATGGGGGAAAATGCGACGACGGTTGGTCCGGCGCCGTGGCCGTTTTCGCCGTTGGCCCAGCCCGCGCCCTGCGTCCAGCTCGACAGCAGGCCGATCGGCCGATGGGCCGCCGGCGGATGCAGCGTGCAGAGCAGAACGCGGCCGTCCGCCTGCGCCAGCATGGCGTGGCCGGTGGTGCCGGTGTTGACCTCCTGGAGAATGTGGTCCAGTTCCAGGTCCTTGATCAGGAATTTGATCACGCCGATGGCCTGGGAGGTCTCTTGGTCCATAATGGGCAACGCCAGCTCGATCCGCACGGGATGGTCGGCGTCGTTCCCCGGCAGGTCGCGGATGTAAATGGCGCCGGCGCCGTTGTGAAAGGCCGCCTGCCACCAGGGATCCTCCGCAAAATGTTGCCGCGGGAAGGAGCGGGTGGCCGCCACGGCGCGGCCTCGTTGATCGGTGGCGATGATGCCGTCATATTCTCCCTGCTTCAGCGTTTGATAGGCGATCAGGTAACGGGAGGCGGCGGTCGATGTCAACACACGATCCCGGTCGAGCGCTTCTTTCCGCCCGGCCGGCGCCGCGTTGGACAGCACGACGGCGGTGCGCAACTCTTCGGACAGGGCGAGGCTCTGGGCTTCGTGAATTTCGCGCGCGATGATGAAATCAATATGGCTGCCGAGGACCTTGGCCAGTTCGGTGAATTTTTCGCCGGAGGCGTCGACGAGAGCCGCTCGGCCGTACAGTCCGGCCCACAGGAGCCCCGTCGCGAGCGGCAGTATGCCGACGCCCACGATCGTGAGAATCACCTTCCATTGGAGGCCGCGCTGAATCGCCATCGCATACGCCCGGAGAACGGGGCCCCCATTGTAACGTATCGTGACAATCTGTTTCAGCAGAGCCGAGCCGGCCCGCCGGCATGGACAGCCGTCGCCGGGCGGCGATAGAATGCGCCTGATGTCGATCGACCTGCCCCAGGCGGTTCCCAATGAGCGCTGTCTCCGCTGCGACGTCTGCTGCCGGTTTCCGGAGAAGGAGAGCCCGTTGCGCCCCTATTTCACCGAGGCGGAAATCGCCCGGGCAGTGGCGCACGGCGTGCCGGCGGCGGTCTTTCCCGATGTGTCGGGCGGCCGCATTGCGCTCATTCCCCATCCGCAGGGCGAGGGCTATATCTGTCCCGCGTTCGACGCCGGCACGAATGGCTGCACCATTTATGATGTCCGGCCGCTCGACTGTCAGCTCTATCCCTTTGCCGTGATGCGGCCGCCGCGGGGCGAGGGTGTGTTGTTGGGATGGGATCGTCTCTGCCCCTATCTGCGGGAGGAGGCGGAGCCGATGACGCCGGTCAGGCTCTCCGCCGACGTGGCGGCACGGCTGCAGGCGGCTGATCAGCGCGCGATCCTGGTGAATCATCCCGGATTGATCGGCGCTTTTCAGGAAATGGTCTGGGTGCTGGAGCCGCTGGAGCCAATCTGGCTCAGCGGCAAGCGACCGGCGCCCGACCATCTTGAGCAAATCGATGTGGCCGATGATGCCGGATGGAATCGGCTGCAAGCATTTTTGGCCCGCGGCGTCGATCCCGATCTCTCGGCGCGCCACGCCGCCACGCACATGATGTGGCGGCCGTTGATGACCTTCCATTGGATGATGCTGAAACGAGGTCTGGCGCTGCTTGCGGAGCAGGGCGGTGTCTATTTTGCTCCGGTCCCTCCGGCGGTCGATTCGGCGGACGATTTTGTCGAAGCCTGCGTGGAGTTGTTGCGTCATCTGGAAGCGCTCAACCGTCAGGCGGCCCCGTCGAGAATCGAACGGCTCGGCGAGGCACAGTGCCGGCCGCTCGAGGCGGCGGGCCTGCGTTGCCGCTCGCAGGGCGGGGAATATCTTTATGATCGACGGGCATTGGCGGAGCTGCGCGGCGATGACTATAAAAGTCAGCGCTGGAACTGCAATCAGGCCGAACGGCGCTTGAGTCCGAGCTACAAACCCTTTCGACCGGAGGATGTGACTGATTGCCTGCGCCTGTTTGCGGCGTGGCGGCGGCTGAAGGAGCCGGCCCAAGCGGCCGATGGCTATGGTGCCGCGTTGCTGGCCGACAGTTTTTATGCCCACTGGCAGGCGCTCACCCATGCGCAGGCCTGGGGATTGACGGTGCGCGTGGTCCGCGTGGAAGGGGCAATCGCCGCCTACGCGGTCGGCGCGCCGCTGTCGGACGACGCCATGGTGGTGCTGCACGAGGTGGCCGATCCGCGCCGGCCCGGCCTGGGGCCGTGGCTCTTTCGCGAATGGTGCCGGGAATTCACGGACTATTCCGTGATCAATGCGATGGACGACAGCGATCTCAAGGCGCTGCGGACGGCCAAGCAACGCTACCGGCCACTGCGGATGGTCACGATGTACCAGGCAACGATGTAAATTGTAGGGGCGTAGCATGCCGCGCCCCTACTTATCGACTTATCGACGGAATAACTGGGCCAGAAAGAACCACAGATTCGCGGGCCGTTCGGCCAGCCGGCGCATGAGATAGGGATACCATTCCGTGCCGTATGGCACGTAGATCCGCAGGCGGTAGCCGTGGGCGACCAGCCGTCGCTGCACGCTGCGCCGGATCCCGTAGAGCATCTGAAATTCAAACCGATCCTTCGGCAGATTCATATGGGCCGCGTCATTGATTGCGGTGTCGATCATCCGTTCGTCATGCGTGGCGATGGCGTGGTAGAGCCCGTGCTCCGCGCTTTCTAAAAGCCGGCGGGCGAGGCGGGTGTAGTTGGCGTCGACCTCTTCCTTCTTGGGGTAGGCGACGTCTGGCGGCTCCTGGTAGGCGCCCTTGCACAGGCGGATCCGGATACCCTCGGCCAGCAGTTGATCAAGGTCCCGCTCGCTTCGATGCAGATAGGCCTGAATGACCACGCCGACGCGGTCCGGGCCGAATTCCCGATGCAGGGCGCGGCAGATCGACAGCGTCCGGTCGGTGTAGCGGCTGCTTTCCATGTCGATCCGGACGAACTGTCCGTGCTTGGCGGCCCGCGCGAGAATCCGGCGCATTTGCTCCATGCACAGCGCTTGGTCAAGGTCGAGGCCGAGCTGCGTTAGTTTCAGTGAGATGTTGGCCTCCAGCCGGTCGGCGGTCAGCCGGTCGAGCGCCGCCAGATAACCGTCGGCCGCGCGCACGGCGTCGTCCGACGACCGGACGTGCTCGCCAAGATAATCAACGGTGGCGGCCATGCCGTCCGCGTTGAGCGCGACGATGGCGGCCACCGCTTCGTCCAGCGTCTCTCCGGCCACGAAGCGGCGCGCCAGTGCCGGGGCGATGGGCGCGTGGGTCACGGCCCACCGGGCCCATGCGGAGTCACTGAGCGCCAGGAGCGCGCGTTTCAGGAACGGGGAGAAGGAGGCCGTCATCGAAATCGATTTTAGCATACCGATGGAATAACCACGGATGCGGCGCGATCGATTGACTCATGTGGACCCCTCTGATACGATACGCGGCGTTCGAGGGGACCGGCTGCTCTTTTACGCACGGTGAAGTGAACGCGTGAGGGGTGGAAAAGCAGCCTGTCCCCTTTTGGGCCGAAGTGGTGGAACTGGCAGACACGCAACGTTCAGGGCGTTGTGGGCGCGAGTCCGTGGGGGTTCAAATCCCCCCTTCGGCACCAATAAGGAACTCAAAGGTTTTTTCGGTGGATACAAGCGGACGGCGCAAAGCGCCGACCAAGGATTTTTTGGCGGGATTGCAAGGGAATTCAGAATTTCTGGCGCGCAAGCGCGCAGTGTTTTTTCGCCGAGGAGGAGGTGCGAGCCAAAGATTTCTTTGGCACAGACCTTTTTCGCAAAAAGGTCTGAATCAGAAGCAATTTTGTCCAATGATTGAGCGTCTTTTAGCCAGTTTTGGAAAGGTGCGAGCCAATCATTCTGCTTGTGTGAAAGAGAT
>CAZJRH010000473.1:0-6132 GCA_964548215.1 uncultured Nitrospirota bacterium | reverse complement strand
CTGGGGAGTGGTGCTGGCCGCATCATCATACATATCACTGGCGTCCATTGTAGCGTCGGCCACGCTGCCGGTGACCTTGATGTTGTTTACAGGCAATCCACTGGCCATCGGAGCCGGCTTCATCATGGCTGCGCTGGTGATTGTCCGTCACAAGGAGAATATCCAGCGACTACGGGCAGGGCGGGAGAACACCCTTAGGAAACCGTCAGACCAGCCAAATTGACTCCCACAATATTTAACATAATAACCCTTATCCGACATTGCAGATGCTTTCAAATCACCTCCCATACAGGGTAAGTTAGCGCATGCCGCTTAGACGCCTCACCCGCGCGGTCATCATCGGCTGGTCCGGCCTGGCGGCCGCCGTGCAGGAAATCGCGCAACGCACCGATCGCGCCATCCAATTGGCCAAATTACGCGTAGACCAGTGGGAATTGGCCCGGGAACTGACGCTGACCTATCGCAGCTTTGGCGAGCGCCTGGCGGAGCTCGCGATTCCAAGTGCTGCAGGCTCGGCTGGATCAACGGCTGCTGGAACCCTTGCCGATGACCCCGAGGTACACCGGCTCCTGGCCACCATCAGCCGGCTCAAAGCCCGCCTGGATGCCATAACCCAGCAATTGGCCACGCTGCACCTGGAAGAACCTGAGCAGGCGGCCGTTTCGATCCGGCGGCGATTGCGCTCGGCCGGCCTGGCGGAGATCAGCGTCACCATTCCTCCCCGCTCGCTGCATGGCGGAAAGCGCCTGGCCGATCTGTCCAAACAGGGCGAATGGATCGTCACGGCGGTGATCCGGCACGGTGCGCCCTTTGTGCCGGATGGATCGACCACGCTCATGCCGGGCGATGAACTGTTACTGTTCGGCCCTGCGATCGTCTGCGAGCAAGCCAAGTTGATGCTGGAGCTGCCGGAGCCGGCGCCCGTGTCCGGCGCCTCCGTTTGATTTCCACAGCAACTGTGGAATAACTGTGATTAACCCTGTGAATTTCCTTCCCAGCCCTTGCCGCAAGCCGCTTGGAGCAGAGTGCTAAACAATTAGGCAGTGAAACCCTTCACTTCTCCGTGGATTACCATCAACCCGCCTGTTTCGCGTGGCGCATGTTCCATTCATATCGAGCAAGGAGCCACGCGCCCGCAACCGCATCCAGCGCATCGGCTACAACATCCGCGAAAGAAACCTCCCGCGTCGGCACAAAATATTGATGAAACTCATCGCTGATGCCGTACGCGATGCCGAGGCCGATCGCGATGAGCAAATTTCGCAACGTGTGATCGGCTGAGCGCGATACGCGCACGGCATGATAGGCCAGCGCGCCGAAGAGCGCATATTCGAGGAAATGGAGCAGCTTGTCCAGATGCGGAACAAATGAGACCTCGCCGCCGATCGGCTGCGAGGACAGAAAAAAAATCACCGCGGCATAGGCGCACAGCAGCCCCCACGCCACGGTCGGATGAAATAACGGCCCCCGGGCTCTTTCCCACACCCAGTGAATAACCATCCCCAATCCGTAAAGCCTTATCGCAGCTCGCCTTCAAGGCGGCCGGCGCGGGCGCGCACGATGGTCACGGGCGCAAGCCGCCCGATGCGTGTCTGGTCCGCTTCCACGTGAACCGGCTCATTCGTGCGAATCCGGCCGAAGAGCCAGCCGCTGTGCGAGCGGCTGGGGCCTTCCAACAGCACTTCCTGAATTGTGCCCACCAGCGCCTCGGCCCGCTCGGTCACCAGTTCGCGCTGGAGGTCAAACAGCTTCTGCAGCCTGCGCGACGCGGTGGGCTCGTCCAAACGCCCGTCCAGTGCCAGGGCGGCCGTGTTGGGGCGCGGAGAATATTTAAATGCGTAGATGGCGGTGAACGAAAATTCACGCACGGCTTCCAGCGTTTTCTCAAAATCGGCGTCCGTTTCACCGGGAAACCCCACAATAATATCGCTTGTGAGCGCCAATCCCTTGACCTCAGCCCGCGCCGCCTGCACCCGCTGCCGGTAATCGGCCCTAGTGTAGTCCCGGCGCATCCGCTCCAGGATGCGGTCGGAGCCCGATTGCAGCGGCAGATGCAGATGTTCGCACACGGAGGGCAATTCGGCCATCGCCCGGATCATCGCCCCGGTCACGGCCATCGGATGAGACGTGGTGAACCGAAGCCGGTCCATACCGTCAATCGCGTCCAATTTGCGGAGCAGGTCGGCAAACGTGACCCCTTCGGGTGACGTCCGCCCGTACGAGTTCACGTTCTGACCTAAAAGGGTGACTTCCTGATAGCCGCGCTTGGTCAGGTCGCGCACTTCCTGAACGATTTCTTCACTCCACCGGCTGCGCTCCCGGCCGCGCGTGTGGGGCACCACGCAGAAACTGCATTGATTCTCGCACCCCTCCATGATCGAGACCCAGGCCCGGATGCCCGACTCGCGGCGCGACGGCAGCGAGGGCGCCATGCCCGGCGGATCCTCCACATCGATCACCGCCCGGCCGCTGCGGAGCGTCTCTTGCAGCATCCCCGGCAACCGGTCGATCTGCTTCGACCCGAAGACCAACCGGACCCAGGGCAGGCGCTGCAGTAACGCGGCGCCCTCCTGGCGGGCCATGCAGCCGGCCACACCCACGATCAAATCGGGCCGACGCTGCTGCAATTGCTGAACCCGGCCAAGCCGGCTGAAGGCCTTCTGCTCGGCCTTTTCCCGGATGCTGCAGGTGTTCATCAGGATCAGATCGGCGTCTTCCGGCTGGTCGGTCAGTCGATACCCCTCGGCCAGCAGGCCGGCCATGCGCTCCGAATCATGGTCGTTCATCTGGCAACCGTAGGTTTGAATGTAGAGTTTTTTCATGACAGAGAACGGCCCCCGCCCATGATGACGGATCATCGATAGGCGGAGGCCGCTAACACAGGCGCGCAGCTTGCGGCGAGTCGAACCCTAGTGCTTCATCTCCGCTTCGGCCTTGATCCAGTTGGCATGACCACCGGAGGTGACATCGGCCGATACCATCGAGCCCTCCTTCGGATCGCCTTCCTTTTTGGTGGTGGACGGATCAATATGGACCGATTTAGTTTTGCCGTCGCTCATCTCAATCGTCCACATGTCGCCCTGAATTTTGGTTACTTTGCCCATCACGTTGCCTTCGGCGCCGGCCAACGCCATGCCGGTCCATGCCGCAAAAACCAGTACGCTCAACATCACGATGATGCGTTTCATGGTACAACCTCCCATACGGTGAAATGTGTGACAAACTGAATGTTCCCGCTAGACTAAACCACCAATTGAACAAAGTCAAGCCGCGGACCGGCACGGTAGTGGGTCAGTTTCACATGGGCATGGTTCAAAAATAGGGACACGTCCCAATTATCCTCGTTTCTGCGCGTTAAGAACGATAATTGGGACGTGTCCCCATTTTTGCACAGCTGAAACCATGAAACTAACCCACTACCACCGGCGCTACGGCGGCAACAGCGATTTCACCTCCGCCACGCGCATCATGATTTGCGTCTCAAGTCCGCCGCCGGCCCGTTTGCCCGCCCAGACCACCAGCAGTTCTCCCCGCTCGGTGGCCGCTCCGCGCGGTCTCGACGGCCGATCCGCCGACACATAGGCGAGGGCGCCGCCTCGTCCATAAGGAGCCGTCCCCGGCGCCGCCCGGTCAAGACCGCCGAAGCCGTCGTCCCAAACCTGTCCGACCAGCAAATGCTGGCCGGGCCCGATTTCCATCCACAGTCCGACCAAGGACCCGGAGGGCATGGCCACCAGCGTTGGCGGACCCACCGGCACCGCCCCGCGCGTCACCTTGATGCCCGACGGATCGAGCAGACGGCCGTCGGGAGTGATGCGGGCGCCGTACACTTGATCGTTGCCCTCGCGTTGGTCGATCCACAGGACCACAAATCGCTCGCGATCCCAAGCCACGACCGGCAACCGCTGGCCGTCGGTTGCTTCCGACACCGCCAGATCAGTCGAATGGCGTCGCCGGCCATCGGCGTCGAGCGCCGCTGCATAGAGGTCGATCGCGTGCTCATCCCCTCCTCCGTTGCGCAGATCATTCCAGACCAGCAACCCGCCGGAGGGACTCCAAGCCACGGCCGGCTCGGATTGATCGCCCGGCGCGTTGACGATCGGCACACTCTGCGGAGCCGTGCTCGAGACGCCCGGCTGCACGATCGTGTAGTAGAGGTCCCGTCCGCTGGTCCCGCCGACCTCTTCCGTCCAGACGACGAAAAATTCCCGGCCGGTCCACACGGCCACGGGCGCCGATTGGGCGTTGCGGCTGTCGGCCAGTTCAAAACCGTTTTGATCCAACACCGCGCCGCGAGCGCTGATCCATGTGCCGAAGATTTCGTTGGCGCCCCGCCGGCTGTCCTCCCACACCGCCAGAAATTGCCCGTCGCCCCACGCCACGGAGGAACGCGCCTGGTTGTTCGGCGCGGCCGAAATGGTCTGCGCGCCCCCCACCAGATCGCCCCGTGGACTGACCCGCAAACCGAACAGATCGGCCCCACCGACGCGGCGGGCGTTCCACGTCACGAAAAAATCCTCGCCGCCCCACGTCACATCGGGAAACTCGGCCTGCGTGGTTGCGTCGCCGCCGATGGTGCGTTCCTCGCCCGGCACAAACGG
Source organism: uncultured Nitrospirota bacterium (assembly GCA_964548215.1). Lineage (GTDB taxonomy): Bacteria > Nitrospirota > Nitrospiria > JACQCE01 > JACQCE01 > JBFMAJ01. The sequence goes on along the minus strand of CAZJRH010000473.1, from coordinate 1,531 downwards.
CGACGGCCCACCCGACGGATCCGGCGCCGGCACACACCCGGCCAGCCAGACTGCCAGCGCGACCGCCGCAATTCGATCTCCCTTCAAGCTCATCGCACCACCTTACCTCTTTGTTAATCGTTTCACAATAACAGCCATCCCCTTACCGGCCCGCAACACCAGTTGGGCGCTGCCCTCGGCGGCAAAAAGCTCCAGGTAACCTGAGCTGTTGATCAACGCGCCGGCGGACTGCTTGGGCGCCTCCGCATACGATCGGTAAAACGGCAATGACCGCGCTCCCGCCTGGACGGTCAATCGAGGGACCGTGCGACGACCCAGCCACTGTGTCAGATGCGCCGTCGTGATATTGCTGATCAGATTGCCGAAACGATCGATGCGGATGATTTCCCCATCAATGCGATCGGCGGATACATCAATCCCAGGCTCGGGCATGGACAACCGCACCCAATCATCAATGGGCGATCCGAACAAACCCAGCGGGCTGCCGCAGGCCAGCCGTGCGGCGACGGGTGCAAACAGGTCGCGGCCGTCAAAGGTGGCGGCGGTCAGCGCACGAACGGCTGGTTCACCGCGAGCGCTCGCCCTGAAGGCTCGCCCTGAAGGGTTCACCACAAGCGGCGGCGCCGTTGTGGCCGGTTCACCGCATGCGTTGACCGCGAGCGTCGACGGCAGGAGAAAGCGCCGCCGGTCGATTTCCACCACAGCGGCCGGGCCGTCAGATTCAAACACCAGGCTGAAGAGTCCGTTATCGGGGCCGACCCACAAGGCCCGGCGAGTGCGGGCCGCCAGACTTCGCCGGGCGGTGCCGACGCCCGGATCAACAACGGCCAGATGAATCGTCCCGTCCGGAAAGTCGGACGCGGCCGCTCTCAGCAACCAGGCCCCCTCCTCCACCGCCTGTGGCGCGATCTCGTGCGTGAGATCGACGATCGTCGCCTCCGGACAGAGGCCCAGGATCACACCCTTGACGCGGCCGACATACTCGTCGCGCACGCCGTAGTCGCTGGTAAAGGTCAGTAACGGGGGCATTGTAATCAGGGGGAGCGTGGCTCAGCTCCCCCTGATAACCCCCATCGCCATACGCGTTGCACTCATGGCTCGCGCGTCAATTTGGCGCTCGGTTATCGCATCCGTTCTGTAACCTGCTTTTCACATCAATCGCCAATGCCATCGAGTTTGAGCGCGCCGATCACCTGCCGGATATCGGTCAAACCACGGCGGGTCAGATAACGCTCCAGTCCTTTGAGAATGCGCACCGGCGTCACGGGATCGGCAAAATTGGCCGAGCCGATCGCGACGGCGGTTGCGCCCGCCAGAAAAAATTCCAGCGCGTCATCCGCGGTCACGATGCCGCCCATGCCGATGATCGGCAACCGGACCGCTTTGGCAACCTCCCAGACCATGCGCACCGCGATCGGCCGGATGGCCGGGCCCGACAACCCGCCGATCACATTACTCAGCTTGGGGCGTTGTGTATCCACATCGATCGCCATGGCGCGGATCGTGTTGATCAGCGACACCGCATCGGCGC
>CAZJRH010000472.1:0-3041 GCA_964548215.1 uncultured Nitrospirota bacterium | reverse complement strand
CTTCGGCGGCTTCAGCGCCGAAGCTCTGCGCGATCGTATGAACGATGCCCAGGCCACCGCCGTCGTCACTGCCGACGGCGGATACCGCCGCGGTGGCGTCGTTGCGCTTAAGACCAACGTCGATGATGCGCTCGAAGAGGCGCCGTCGGTCGAAACCGTCGTCGTCGTCCGCCGCACCGGCGATACCGTACCGATGAAGAACGGTCGCGATCATTGGTGGCATGAGCTCATGGAAGACGCCGACGACCAGTGCCCTGCCGAACCGCTCGACGCCGAGCATCCGCTCTTCATCCTGTATACCAGCGGTACCACCGGGAAACCGAAAGGCGTCGTGCACACCACCGGCGGCTACATGGTGCACACCTACCTGACGAGCAAGTGGGTGTTCGATCTCAAGGACACCGACACCTACTGGTGTACCGCCGACATCGGCTGGGTCACCGGCCACAGCTATCTCGTCTATGGCCCGCTGGCCAACGGCGCCACCAGCGTGATGTACGAGGGGGCGCCCTTGCAGCCCGATCCGGGCCGCTTCTGGTCGATCATCGAGAAGTACAAGGTCAGCATCTTCTACACCGCGCCGACCGCGATCCGGACGTTCGTGAAGTTCGGCGACGAATGGCCTAAAAAATACGACCTCTCCAGCCTGCGGCTGCTCGGCACGGTGGGCGAGCCGATCAACCCAGAAGCCTGGATGTGGTATCACAACGTGATCGGCGGCAAACGCTGCCCGATCGTCGACACCTGGTGGCAGACCGAGACCGGCGCGATCCTGATCACACCACTGCCGGGCGTTACACCGACCAAGCCGGGCTCGGCCACGCTGCCCTTCCCCGGCATCGCGGCGGACATCGTCACAAAAGAAGGGAAATCCGTCGGACCCAATCAGGGTGGCTATCTCGTCATCAAACGGCCCTGGCCGGCGATGCTGCGCACGGTCTACGGCGACCCGGAGCGCTACGTCAAACAATATTGGAGCCAGATTCCCGGCGTCTATTTCACGGGCGACGGCAGCCGGAGGGACAAGGACGGCTATTTCTGGGTGATGGGACGGATCGACGACGTCATGAACGTCGCCGGCCACCGTTTAGGCACCATGGAGATCGAGAGCGCATTGGTCAGCCATCCGGCCGTGGCCGAGGCGGCCGTGGTCGGGCGGCCCGATGCGATGAAGGGGACGGCGATCGCCGCCTTCGTCACGCTGGAGAGCCGTCACAAGGGCGAGGCCGGCGACGCGCTCAAAAAAGCGCTGAGGGCGCACGTGGAAAAAGAGATCGGCCCCATCGCCCGGCCCGACGAAATCCGCTTCACCGACGCCCTGCCCAAAACGCGCAGCGGCAAGATCATGCGGCGGCTGCTGCGCGACATCGCCGCCGGCAGCGCCACGCTAGGCGATACGACCACACTGGAAGATATTTCGGTGTTGGCAAAGCTCAGGGAAGACGAAGAGTAGCCCCTAAAAATAGGACAGATTTATTTTCCTCCGGCAAGAGCCGGTTGAGTCCGCCGGAAATAAATCTGTCCTATTTTTACGCGCCGGCGGCCGACGCTACAGACCGGCCGCAGGCGGCAGCGGGCGCAGTGAGCGGTGTCCGGCCGGATGGGACACTCCCCGCTCATCCCGTAGTGGCAGAGCGCAAAATCGTATTTGACCGGATCCTCAGGGCAGATTTTTCGCAGATTGGCCGTCACCTCCTGCGCCATCAGCCAGCCGGGACTTTTCCGCCGGGTCAGTCCCAGGTAGCGGCTCAATCGCACGATGTGCGCGTCCAGCGGAATGACCAGCTTTGACGGCGAGATGGCCGGCCACAATCCCAAATCGACGCCGTCATCGGGCCGGACCATCCAGCGCAAAAACATGCAGAGCCGTTTGCTCGCCCCGCCCTGCGCCGGCCCCGAAAAAAGATGCCGCAGGCCGTCGGGCTTGCGGGCGTGGCGCCCACCCCTGCACCCATAGACCGGACGAGTGTCGACAGCCAATGCGACCGCCACATAGCGGCTCAGCAGCGGGCCGGTATCAGGGTCATCCGGCCGATGGAGTTGCTCAAACAGCGCGCGCAACGAACCGTGCCGATCGCTCAACGTCCTGAGAATCAGGAAAAACGCGAGCAGATCATCCGAATCGCTGAAACGATAATAGAGTGAACGGAACCGCGGCCGCTGCTCCTTCAGATCAAACCGACGGAGCCACGCGGCCGGCGACGGCCCCATCATCGAGAGCAATCGCTCCACGGCCGGCCAGAAGGCCTTGACGTGGCCGTAGGCCAGCGAGGCGGCGATCAATCCCGCCACGGCCCGGTCATCCGGATCCCGATACCGGCGGGGAAATGTGATCGGGTCGTGGGCCATCCGGGCCTTGAGATCCACGGTCGGATGCCAGGCGGCAACATATCGCGCCAACTCTCGATGCATGGCGCTCCCTTGCTAGCACACGCGGCTCCAGCATTGCAATGATTGGAGTCAGGGGGAGCGGCGCCGCTCCCCCTGAGGACCCCCATCGCCCATACGTGATTTAGTCATTACTCGCATGTCAAATCGATGCTCGGCTGTCCACTCGGCGGGGTGATCGCAGCCCCCTATTCCATGACCCTTTTTCTCTCTCCACATTGCACACCGATGACGAAATCGCTATAATGATCGCCGGTTGATGGCCGACGTCCGAACATCTTGCTGAAGGAGTCCTCATGAAAGCAGTCCTCTTTTACGAACAAGGCGGACCCGAAAAACTCGTCTACGAAGACGCCCCAGAACCGAAGATCGGCGACCACGACGTCCTGATCCAGGTCAAGGCCTGCTCGCTCAATCACCTGGACATCTGGGTCCGGCAGGGCATCCCCGCCTACAAACTCGCGCTGCCCCATATTTCCGGCTGCGACATTGCCGGCGTCGTCCACGCCGTGGGATCGGCGGTCGATTCGGTCAGGCTCGGCCAGCGCGTGTTTGTCGCGCCCGGCCTCTCCTGCTGGAAGTGCGACGCCTGCCTGGCCGGCCGGGACAATCAGTGCGCCACGTTTCGCGTCATCGGCGCGGCGATTCACGGC
>CAZJRH010000471.1:0-3591 GCA_964548215.1 uncultured Nitrospirota bacterium | reverse complement strand
TACATGTGGGACTGGGAGGGCAAGTACGTCGACGAAGCGGTGGTCGACAAGCTCTTTTCCAACCACTTTGAGTACTTCTCCAAGACGCTGCTGGGCCGGGATGTCTTTCTCACCTTCCGGCTGCCGAATATCTGGCTGGAGAAAGGCTATCGCCTGGCCCGCGCCTACATGGGCATCCTGACGTTTGAAGATCTGTCCCGCGATCTGGGCTACGGCTGCCCGCCCGTCTTCGAGGTGATTCTGCCGATGACCGACGAGGCGGAGAAGCTCATCCATCTGCAGCGCACCTTCGATCAGGTCGCCAAATTGAAATACCGCGTCTTCGGGCAGGAACGGGAGTTTGGCCGCTTGCGGGTGATCCCGTTGATCGAAGGGATGCAGGAGCTGACGGCCACCCGGAAAATTCTGGACGATTACGTGAAGCTCTATGAGAAGGAGTATCAAGAGAAGCTCGATTATCTGCGGCCGTTTGTGGCCCGCTCCGATCCCTCGCTCAACAATGGGTTGATTGCGGCGACGCTGGCGGCCAAAGTCGCGTTATCGGAGCACTACCGGTTTCAGGACGACACCGGCATCGAGGTCTATCCGATCATCGGCGTCGGCTGTCTGCCCTTCCGCGGAGGGCTCTCGCCCCACCGGCTCAAGGAATTTCTGGAGGAGTATCGGGGCGTGCGGACCGTGACGGTGCAATCCGCCTTTCGCTACGATTACGACTACAACGAGGCCAAGCGCGCCATCGCTTTGTTGAATGACGGACTGGCCAAGGGGCGCCCGCGCCATCTCACGCCCCAGCAGGTCAAGCAGGGAGAGCAGGTATGCAATCTCTTCAGCGACATCTATCAAAAGACCATCGAACAATTGGCGCCGATGGTCAACGAAGTCGCCCAGGCCATTCCCCAGCGGCGTGAGCGGCTGCTGCATTTTGGTCTCTTCGGTTACGCGCGGGGCCTGCGCGGCATCCGGCTGCCGCGGGCGATCGGTTTCACGGCGGCGCTCTATTCCTTCGGCATTCCGCCTGAGCTGATCGGGGCGGGCCGGGGGCTGCGTCTGGCCGAGAAAAAGGGGGGGCGCGACCTGGTCGAACTGTTTTATGTGAACCTGCGGCATGATTTGATCGAAGCCGGCACCTACCTGAACAAGGAAAATCTGCGCTTTCTGATCAAGCGCTCGTCGGCATGGCAGGATGTGCAGGAGGATATTAAGGCGGTCGAGGCGTACCTTGGCGAAGAGCTCGGGCCGAGGACCCCGGAGCATTTCCTGCACCGGAATTTTGCGTCCAACAGTTATTTTCTCTGGCATGCCGGCCGCGATTTCAGCGGGCCGGTGCTTGAGGCGGCGAAATTGCGCCGCAGCCTCGGGTAAAGAGGGATTAAGGATTAGTGGGGAAAGGGCGGATTAGTGAGGAAAGAGCGGATTAGGGATTAGAAAAAATAGCGGGCGTTTTGCCTCTTACCCCTTAATCCTTAATCCGCTTTTTCTCCAATACCCCTTAATCCGCCATTTCTTTATTAATCCGCGGTTGGATAACGTTGACATGATTGGGGAAAATGATTACACTGCGTCGTTCGTCGACGTATACGCGCGAGTGACTTGAAAATGCTTGAACAATTAACGACACGATTGCAAGAGTGGGCGGCGCGCGTCAGCGGGCGGGGCACTCTGTCCGCCACGGAGATCGAGGCGGCGCTGGCCCAGATCCGCGTGACGCTGCTGGAGGCCGACGTCCACCAGACCGTCGTTGCGGAGGCGCTGGAACGGATCCGGGCGCGGGCCGTCGAGACGCGTCTGGACCAGGCGTTGAGCGCGGGTGACCGCATGACGACCCTGGTGGGGCAGGAGCTGGGCCGGTTGATGGGCGAGCGGCAACATCCGTTGCGACTCTCGCCCAAGCCGCCGACGGTGATCATGCTGGTGGGATTGCAGGGCTCCGGCAAGACCACGACGGCGGGCAAACTGGCTCGATTGTTGAAACAGCAGGGCCGGCGTCTCTTGCTGGTGGCCGCCGACCCGCGGCGACCCGCGGCGGTTGAGCAGTTGCAAACGATCGGCCGGCAATTGCTGGTCGATGTGGCGGGCGACCCTGCGGCGACCGATGTGGTGGCGATCTGCCGGCAGGCGATCGAACGGGCCACGGCCCGGGCGACGGAGATCGTGATTATCGATACGGCTGGACGGCTGCAGATCGATGAGGCGCTCATGGCCGAGGCCCGGGCGATCAAGCAGGCGGTGGCGCCCCAGGAGATCTGGCTGGTGGTGGACGCCATGATGGGCCAGGAGGCCGTCGCCATGACGCAGGTTTTTGCCGCGTCGCTCGGGTTGACCGGTGTCGTGATGACCAAGCTGGACGGCGATGCCCGGGGTGGGGCGCTGCTGTCGATCCGGGCGGTGACCGGCCTGCCGGTGACCTACATCGGGACCGGTGAAAAAGCCGACGCGCTGGAGCTGTTTCATCCCGATCGGATGGCCTCTAGAATTTTGGGCCGCGGCGATCTGCAATCATTGATGGAGCGCGTGGCCGCGCTGGACGCCGCGCGCGGCGTCGATCCGGCGGCGGCAAAATCGCTGCAACGGGGAGAAATCACGCTGGAGGATTTTCGCGGGCAACTGGCCCAGATGGGCAAGTTGGGCTCGATGTCGGAATTGCTGGCGATGGTGCCCGGTGGGGGGAAGCTGGCCGGCGCCATTCCCGACGGCGCGGCCGAACAGCAGGTGAAGCGGGCCTCTGCGATCATCGATTCGATGACGCCGCAGGAGCGACATCGGCCGGAGGTGTTGAGCGGCGGCCGGCGGCAGCGCATCGCCAAGGGCAGCGGGACGACCGTGCAGGAGATCAATCAACTCATGCGACAGTTTCAGGACGCCCAGCGCATGATGAAACAGATGGGCGGCCGCGGCGGCCGCATGGGCGGGCTCCGTCGTCTGATGGGGCGATAGCGGACTAACAGTCACAGTGCAAAGTAGAGAGGGGTTGACGTGGTAAAAATTCGATTGTCTCGACGCGGCCGTCACAAGCGGCCGTTCTACCGGATCGTGGTGGCGGATCAGCGCTTTCCCCGTGACGGCCGCTGCCTGGAGGTGGTGGGCACCTTCGATCCGTTGCAGGCGGCCGGGGGGGCGACGTTAAAAGGGGATCGCATCAAGCTCTGGCTCGGACGCGGAGCCCAGGCGACGCCGACGGTCAAACGGCTGCTGCTCAAGGCTGGCGTAAAATAGCAGGACGAAGATGCGGGTGACGTTTCTCACATTGTTTCCCGGGATGATCGAGCCGATCCTGGGCCAGAGCATGGTGAAGCGCGCGGCCGACAAGGGGCTGCTGGCGGCGACGATCGTCAATTTGCGCGATTACGCGCATGACCGCCATCACACGGTGGACGACGTGCCGTACGGGGGCGGTCCGGGCATGGTGCTCAAGCCCGAGCCGATTTTCGACGCGCTGGACGAGATCCGGCGGAGGGAAGGGCCGGTGCGGCTGATCATGCCGTCGCCCCAGGGGCGGCGGCTGACCATGGCCGTTGCGCAGGAGCTGGCGCAGGAAGCGCGGCCGCTGCTGTTTGTGTGCGGCCATTACGAAGGGATCGACGAGCGGGTGCG
>CAZJRH010000470.1:0-4165 GCA_964548215.1 uncultured Nitrospirota bacterium | reverse complement strand
CCGTCCCAGCGCGGGAAGGGTTCCAGCAGGGCTAAACGTTCGCTGCCCGGCGGCACCTCCACCGTGAGCGCGTCTCCGTTGGCGGCCGGCGCCTCGAAGCCTTCCTCGCATGTGGCAAAGCCGTTGGCCGGCAGTTCCTCGCCCTTCGGCGGCGCAAACTTCAGCGTGCTGCCGTCGGCCGCCTTGAGCGAGCCGTTGACCGGATCGAACGTCAGCTCGCCGGCAAATGCCAGAGCGGTGACGATCTCCGGGCTGCTCAGGAACGAGAGCGTCTCGGCGTTGCCGTCATTACGGCCGGGGAAGTTGCGGTTGTAGGAGCTGATGATCGAGTTGCTTTCGCCCTTTTGAATGTCCTCCCGCTTCCACTGGCCGATGCAGGGACCGCAGGCATTGGCCATGACGGTGGCGCCCATCTGCTCGAACGTCTCCGTGAAACCGTCCCGTTTCATGGTGTGGAAGATCCGCTCGGAGCCGGGGGTGACAATGAATTGCGTCTTGGCCTTCAGGCCCGCCTTGAGCCCCTGCCGGGCGATATGGGCCGAGCGGCTGATGTCCTCGTAGGAGGAATTGGTGCAACTGCCGATCAGCGCCGCCTTCAGCGTCACCGGGTAGTTCTTTTCCTTCGCCTCGGCCATCATCTTGGAGATGGGGCGGGCCAGGTCGGGCGTGTGGGGGCCGACGACGTGGGGCTCCAGCTCCGACAGATTGATCTCGACGATCTGGTCGTAAAATTTTTCCGGCGCCTGGTAGACCTCCGGGTCGGCGACCAGCAGCTCCCGGTTGGCCTCGGCCAGCTTGGCGATCTCGGCGCGCTCGGTCATGTTCAGGTAGGCAACCATCTTGGCGTCGAACGGGAAGATCGACGTGGTCGCGCCCAATTCCGCGCCCATGTTGGTGATGGTGCCCTTGCCCGTGGCGCTGATGCTCGCCGCGCCGGGGCCGAAGTATTCGACGATCTTGTTCGTGCCGCCCTTGACCGTCAGCAGGCCGCACAGATAGAGGATGACGTCCTTGGCCGACGTCCAGCCCTGCAACTGGCCGGTGAGTTTCACGCCGATCAGTTTGGGGTGGAGCACTTCCCAGGGCAGCCCGGCCATTACTTCGCCCGCGTCGGCGCCGCCGACGCCGATGGCCAGCATGCCCAGGCCGCCGCCGTTGGGCGAGTGCGAGTCGGTGCCGATGATCAGTCCGCCGGGAAAGGCGTAATTTTCCAGGACGACTTGATGGATGATGCCGGCGCCCGGCTTCCAGAAGCCGATGCCGTATTTGCGCGAGGCGGAGCGGAGGAAATTATAGACTTCCTTGTTTTCTTCGATCGCGCGCGTGATGTCCTCGGCGGCACCCGTTTGCGCCCGGATCAGGTGATCGCAATGGACCGTGCTGGGGACGGCGACCCGATTTTTATTCGCCTGCATGAACTGCAGCAGCGCCATCTGCGCCGTGGCGTCCTGCATGGCGACCCGGTCGGGACGCAACAGCAACTGGGCCTTGCCGCGCTCCCATTTCTGGGTGGCGAAATTGTCCACGTGGGAGACGAGGATTTTTTCGGTCAGGGTCAGCGCCCGTCCGAATTGCTTGCGGGCGGCATCGAGTTTGGCAGGCATCGACTGATACAATGCGCGGATCTGATCGATCATCGAAAAACCCTCCCTCACAGGGGTTGTGTGCAGTGGATCAGGTGAACCGGACTGTCGCCTCCGTTGCAAGCCGCATTGTACGGGATTGCCGGCGCGTTGGGCAACAGGAAAATTTGCATTCCCGCGGGGTGATTGTATAGACTACTCGCGATTTTCCAATCTGGCGGCGTACCCAAGTGGTAAGGGAGCAGTCTGCAAAACTGCGATGCGGCAGTTCGAATCTGCCCGCCGCCTCAGATTTCCGCCCGACGGGCGGAAATTCCGGAGCATTGGAGTAGTGGACCAATTGAGCATTGGATGAAGCACTACGGTGCGACAATGTGGTCTATTGCTCCATTTTCCATTGCTCGGCCTGCCTGAGCAATATCCCGAACAGCGCTACCGTTCGTCGGCCTTCTTCGTGTCGGTGTGAATCGTCGCATGCAGCGCGGCGATGGCGCGCATGATCTCATCAACGATCCGCTGCGAGGTCTCGGCCGAATCGGGCAGCGCGTACAACCGGCTCACGTCCACGGGCGGCCCGTACACGATCACGGCCGTGCGGCCCCAACGTGGCAGAATGCGGCCTTTGGACAGAATGGCATCCGTGCCGGCGATGGCCGCTGGAATGATGGCGCGGGGCCGCGCGTCATAGATCAATTTGCCGATGCCCGGCCGGCCCGGCAGCAATCGGCCGTCGACCGAGCGGGTGCCCTCGGGAAAGGCGACCATCACCTCGGATCGCACGTGCGGCACCAGCGACGCCAGCGCCGCAAGGTCGCGCCGCCCCCGGCGCACCGGCAGCGCGCCCCATGAACGGAGGAGCGCGCCGACCACCGGCAGATCGAACAGTTCCGCCTTGGCCATGGCCCGCCACCAGACCGGCGAGAAAAATGGCATGGCGGTGACGCCGATCAAAAACGGGTCGATGGCCGAGACATGGTTGGCGAGAATGAACACCCCTCCCTGGCCCCGGGCCGGACGATGCTCCGACCCCAGGACGATGACGCGATTGAGCAGTTTGAACAGCACGACCCAGAACAGCAGCCCGATTGCGTGCCAGCCGTTCAGCAACCAACCGGGGCCGGGGCTCGTCGGCGGCGGGGCGCCGGGCGGGGTGGTCAATGCCGTTCCTCCTCGATAATCGCCCCGTACCCTACGGCGGGCCAAGCGCGATTGTCAAACGTCGATGGGGCCGTTGGATCAGTTGACAGGTAGCCGGACCACGGTCATAATTAAATCAGTTGGCATGAATGGAGGAGGGTTCCTTCTTGACGATCGAGCCTGATGAAATAGAGCAACTTCAGGATATTGTCGAATCGCTGGAAGGCTGCCTGGGGCGGATGCAGGAGCTCAATTTTCCGCACCCGGTCTTCCGCGAAGTCTTCGTCCGGTGTTGTGAAGCGACCGACCGATTGGACGAATTGGTCGCTCATTACGCGGGCGAAGAGCACATCGGCAGTTGCTGAGCACCGCCGGCCGCCGCCGGTATTGCGCGCACAATCCGTTCCGCGGCCGCTAAGAAGCCATTACCGCCACGTTGAATGGCGGTCCCGCCTGTAAGGTCAAACCACTGATAAATCAGTACAAAACTTGATCAATCTTCTGTGATGATTTTGATCGGTTCGATCGGCGAGGGAAATGAGGTCTGCACGGCGATGGACTCGTTGCTGGTCTGGTCATAGACCGTGAGGCGGATGGCGCGGACGTCCACGGTGCTTGGGCAGTAGAGAATCCCGTCCGTGGTGAAGCCGGGCAGCAGGGTCTGGGGTTTGAGTGCATTCATCTCGGCTTGATCGCTCAGCAGCTTGGTCAACGCGTCTTTGTACTGGTTGGCCCTCCCCATCACCGTCTTCGTTGCGCTGGTGGCGGCGCCGCTGGCGCCACCCATCAACCCGCCCTTGACCACGCCGCCGACGCTGCTCGTCGCCGCGTTGAAGATAATCTCACCCCCAAAGATCGACTTGAGCAATGGTCCGACGCTCGTTCCCTTCAGCGCCTCCTTGAAGACGTCCGATTGCACAACGAGGCCGATTGCCCGTTGCGGGGGGTAGCTTTTGTAGGGTGTGTCGCCGCTCAGGCAAAAGAATTGCGACGGATCGATCACAACCTCGCCGTTCCGCCGATTGGTGAAAATCAGCCGGATGGGAAAAACGCCCGCCTGGAGAAGGTTCAACGGCACATCATCCGGCGCGGCTGCGGGTTGTTTGGGATCGATATTCATGCCGACGCCCGGAACATACGGGATGGCGGCAACGACGACGCCGTCTGTGCTGACGTGAACCGGGTAACTCTCCGCCGGGTAGAGCGACTGTGGAAAAATCAGCGGCGGCAACTGTTTGCCGCCGCAGCCCAAGAGCATGGCCGTGACCAGGCCGGCGACCAAGATAGCTGGTAGAACCGAGTGTTTGGCGAGTGTGCCTATCGTTTTCATGTGCTTTTAAGTGTAAGAGAAATTGCCATCAGTGTCAATTTTGCTTCGTTTTTTGTGGCCGGAGGGCGTGGTGAATATCAGCCAGCACCCGGTCGAACATGGCGGCCGTGAGCCG
>CAZJRH010000469.1:0-5608 GCA_964548215.1 uncultured Nitrospirota bacterium | reverse complement strand
TGGGGCTGCTGGGCATTCCCTTCAATCTGGCCAATTTTTTTGCCATCCCGATCCTGATCGGCACCGGCATTGACGGCGGCATCCAGATGGTCCAGCGGATGCGCGAGGAGCCGTCGCGCCCGATGTTGGAAACCAGCACGGCCACGTCGGTCACGCTCTCGTCGTTGACGACGCTGCTGGCCTTCGGTAGTCTGATGCTGGGCCAGCACCGCGGCCTGGCCAGCCTGGGGCAGATCATGGCGTTGGGAACGGTGAGCATTTTGATTGCGACGATTATTATTCTGCCGGCGCTGCACGAACGGCTGATCCGCCCCGGAGGACGATCGTGAAGCGCCTGGGCGTAGCCCTCCTGTTGGTCTTGCTGCTAGCCCCCATCGCGACGGCTGCCGACGATCCCCTGACGTTCGCCCTGATCCAGCCCGGCGCGCCTGGGACAACCGAGGAGGCGGCCCCGCTGATGGCGCGGTGGGCCGATTATCTCAGCGCCCGTCTCCCGGGACGCCCCCCTGTCACCGGCCTCTATGTCAATTCGATCGATCGGGCCGGGAACGTCTTGTCGCAGATCAAACCGCGTTTTGCCGTCGTCACGCTGCCCTATTATCTGGAGCAGCGCCGCCGCCGCAACTTTCAGCCGCAACTGATCAGCCGGCCCGGCGGACAAACCGTCGACCGCTACCGATTGCTGGTCAGGACCGACCATCCCGCCACCGGTTGGCAGGCGCTCACGGGCGAGGTCGCCGGCGCGCTCTGCCACACGGCCGACGCCGCCGCCAGATTGACGTTTCAGCGATCCGCCGCGGAACTGCCCTTCCGTTGCCAACCCACCGACCGGTTGCTGCGCTCGGCGCGCCAGGTCGTTCAGGGCGAATTGAGCGGGCTCTTGGTCACGGACGAACAGTATCTCTCGCTCGTGGCGCTGCCCGAGGGGAAACAATTGCGGGTGCTGCACACGTCGGAGCCGCTGCCGCCGCCGCTGGTCGTGACGCTCGGCCGGCCGGATGGCGTGCAGCATGCCATCATCCAGATTCTGCTCGGGATGAAGGACGATCCGACCGCGCGCGAGCTGCTGACCGAGTTGCGGACCGACGGCTTCGGGCCGGTCGACCTCGATGCGTTGGAAAAACTCAACAGCCGATTTCCCCAGGACGCGCCATGACCCGCTGGGGCGGCCTGATGGCGCTCACCTGCCTGGCCATGGCCGGCTGCGCGGCCATCCCGGAGCCCAGCCCGATCAGCATGCTGCCGCCCGTCGAGGGCGCGCTGGTTCGCGGCGACGAGCTCTACCAGAGTCCTCGTTCATCGAATCGCGTGCAACAGGCCGCGCTCCACTATGAAGCGGCCGCGCAACAGCCTGAGCAAACCGCCGAAGCGTCCTGGAAAGCGGCGCGGGCCTACGCCTGGCTGGGCCAACATGGCGCGGACAGGTCGCAACGCGAAGCGGCCATCGCGCGCGGCATTCAACTGGCCCGGCGCGCCATCGATGCTGATCCGCAGCAAGCCCCGGCCCACTATTATCTGGCCATCAACCTCGGCCTCTTTTCCGATTTACGGGCGGTGATGAACCATCTGCCTGAAATGGCCGACGAGGCCCAGCGGGCGGCCGAACTCGATCCCGCAATCGACGGCGCCGGCCCCTACCGATTCCTTGGCGCACTCTACGGCAAGGCGCCCGAACCGCCGATCAGCCTGGGCGACGAGGAACGGGGGCTGGACTATCTGCACAAGGCCGTGAAGCTCGCGCCGAACAATCCCGAAAATTATTTCCGGCTTGCCGAATTACTGGCCGCGATGGGAGAGCCGGCCGAAGCCAAGCGCCATCTTCAACAAGCGCTCTTTCTTCAGGATGACGACGCCGACCCGACCGAAACGCTGGCGTGGCAGACGCAGGCGAGAAAACTCTGGGACAAGCTCAAGTAGCGCCCGTTCCCGATCCAACAGGGAACCTTTTTCAGCGTGATGGTGTCTCATGACTCATGAGGAGACCGACAGTCAGTGGGTTCGGCGCGTGCAGGCCGGCGATGTCAACGCCTTTGAGCCGCTGGTCGAGCGCCATCAGAAGGCGATTTATAATTTGCTCTACCGGTGGCTCGGTGATTATGATGAGGCGGCCGACGTCGCCCAGGAGGTGTTTCTGGCCGCCTTCCGTGCCATTGCGCAGTTTCGCGGAGAGGCCAAATTCTCCACCTGGCTCTATCAGATTGCCATCAATCACGCGAGAAATCGCCGGAAGCAGTTGGCGGCGAAGCGGCCGAACCTGGCGCCGCTCGATGGAGATGAGGCTCAAGAGGATGGCGATCCGATCGCCCGTCTCCCCCACCCGGCCCCCGACGCGGCTCAACTCATGGAACAGGAAGAATGCGCGCGACAGATCCAGCTCGGACTCGATCAGCTTCCATCCGATGACGCGCTCATCATCGTGCTGCACGATTTACAGGGCAAATCGTATGATGAGATCGCCGAGCTGTTGCAGATTCCGCTGGGCACGATGAAATCACGGCTGCATCGAGCCCGGCAGGCGTTGAAAATTCAACTGGCGCCGTACCACGCCGCCCTGAGGAGCGCGCGATGAATTGCGAAGAGACCCAACCATTGCTCTCCGCGTACCTCGACGGCCAGGTGGACGAGACCCAGCGCCGGACGGTGGAGGCCCATCTGTCCACCTGCGCGCATTGCCGGGCGGACGCGGCCGCGCTGCGCCAGACGATCGCTTCGATCGGCAGCCTGTCATCCGTCGAGCCGCCGCCGGGTTTTTCACAACGGGTCATGGCGCAGGTGCGGGAAGAGGCGCGGGAACGGCCCAGTTTCTGGCGATCGCTCTTCTTTCCACTGTGGGCCAAAGTGCCGCTGCAGGCCGCGACGGTTCTATTGATCGGCGGGCTGGCGGTTTACCTCTATCAGGCCAGTAAACCAGTTCAGCCCGTTCAGATGGAGATGAAAGATGCTCCTACCCAGAGGACACCAGCCGCACCACCACAAAGCAAGGCGGCAGAACTGGACGCCATGCAAGAATCAAAAGCGGAAAGAATGCCATTGTCCGGAGTAGCCGACAGGGGGGCGTTCACCCAGCCACCATCTAAAGTTGTCGCCGCCAAGGAGAAGCCGGCCGCCGTGGGCGGAATGATGGAGAAAATATCACCGCAACCCGTGCAGACAGCTCACTATGAGCTGATCCTCACTCCCCAAAAGACCCTCGAACGGATGGAGGTGCTCGCTCCGAAACTGCAAGCTGCCATCACACGGGCTGGAGCGACCTCTGTTCGAACCCAGGATGATCGGGAAGGCTTCAAACGAAATCTCTTGCTTGAACCGGAAACCATCTGGCTGGCAATTCCTGAAGATCAATATAACCGCCTGAAAACTGAATTGGGCGCGCTCGGGACGATCACATCAGAAATACAGAGCAGCCCGCCCCCACGAGCAGATCATTCAGCGTCGCTTCGAATCAAGCTTGTCATTCTTCTGCCAAAACAGAAAGAAAATCAAGTACCTGCACACCTACCGGTCCAGCCGGCTCGATAAACTGACAATCCTGGAACCTTTTCCGGTTTCTTCTGTCTAAGAAACCAGGCCCATCACTCGATGGTCCTGGCTTTCACAGAGGAGGAATGGACATGACACGAAAATTCATCTTTGTCTCCGGTTTGATCCTTGCCGCGGCGGCGCTGACGTTTTACCCTCACTTGAACAGCAGTCAGGCGTCCAACGAACGAGTGGTCCCTCAGGAGCTGACCAGTAATGAAAACGACCAGGACGGAGTGGCCATCACGGCCTACAACAGCAACATCGGCCTGGTCCGGGAAACCCGTCGTCTCAACCTCAACGTCGGGGTCACCTCGCTGAAATTCTCCGACGTCGCCGAGCAGATTCTGCCCCAAACCGTCTATATCAAATCGTTGAGCAAAACCTCCGGGCTCAATATCCTGGAGCAAAATTATGAATACGACCTGCTCACCCCGCAAAAACTGCTGGAAAAGCATGTCGGGCAGGAAATCAAAGTACTCAAGGACGGGGCGGAGGTCCCCATCACCATTCTCAGCGCCAATAACGGCGTGGTCTACCGCATGGGCGGCCGGATCTTCACCGATTTCCCCGGCAAACTGATCTTCCCCTCCCTGCCCGCAAACTTCACCCCCAAACCAACATTGGTCTGGCTGCTGGAAAATCAAATCGCGCAGCCGCAGCAGGTTGAAGCCTCCTACCTCACGCGGGGCATCAACTGGAAGGCCGATTACGTCACCGTCCTGGACAAGGATGACCGGCAAATCGACCTGACCGGATGGGTCACGCTCGAGAACAGCAGCGGCGCCACCTATCGAAATGCCCGGCTGAAGCTCGTGGCCGGTGATGTGAACCGGGTGGTCGAACAGTGGGGCGACCGGGCCGGCATGGTGGTCCAGGAGCTGGCGAGGAAGCCCGCGTCATCGTCTGCTTTTACCGAGCAGGGCTTTTTTGAATACCATCTCTACAGTCTCCAGCGACCGACCACAATCAAGAACAATCAAACCAAGCAGGTCAACTTGCTGGCCGCCAACAACGTCCCAGTCACCAAGCGCTTTCTCTATTATGGGGCGGAGGATTATTACCGGACGCAGTATGGCGAGTTGGGTTCCAATCAGAAAGTCGGCGTCTACGTCGAGATCGCCAATACAAAAGAGCATCGCCTGGGCATGCCGCTGCCGAAGGGCACGATGCGAGTCTACAAGGCCGACGCGGACGGCAGCCTGCAGTTCATCGGCGAAGATCGGATCGACCATACACCGAAAGATGAGACCATCAAAATCAAGATGGGCGACGCCTTTGACATCGTGGCCGAGCGGAAACAGACCGATTGGAAGAAAATCTCGCGCAACACCTATGAGGTCGCCTTCGAGGTCAAGCTTCGCAATCACAAAGAGGAAGCGGTCACGGTCAGCGTCATCGAGCCCATCCCGGGCGATTGGAAGATGCTCGACGCATCGCATGAGCACAAAAAGATTGAGGCC
Source organism: uncultured Nitrospirota bacterium (assembly GCA_964548215.1). Classification (GTDB taxonomy): domain Bacteria; phylum Nitrospirota; class Nitrospiria; order JACQCE01; family JACQCE01; genus JBFMAJ01. Next base: position 626 of record CAZJRH010000469.1, on the reverse strand, counting down.
CACACCGTGCAATTCGATGTGCCCGTGAAGAAAGATCAGGAAACGACGTTGCAGTATCGAGTCAGACTGACGTTTTGAGAAAATGGAGAATGGAAGATGGAACATGGAAAATCGTAAATAATAAGTAGAATAGCATTGCCACAGAATCAACCAATCCAGGACTTTTAGATTGACAAAGGAAATCGCCTGTGTCTTAAGTAGTTTTCCCGAGGTACAGATCACGGCGTGACGCCCTTGCCGACCAGCGACCATTCATCAAGCCCGGATTCTCTCATCATTGGTGTTGACGTGGGCTCGACCACCGTGAAGAGCCTTGTGGTCGATCCGCGCACCAAGGCGATTCTCTGGTCCCACTACCAGCGGCATGAGACGCGCCAGGCCGAAACGGTGCTCCAGCAGTTGGTGGCCATCGGCAATCAATTCAGCCACGTTCCAACCTCGCAAATCCGTTGCTTTCTGACCGGCTCCGGCGCCGGACCGCTGAAGGAACCCCTCGGGGCGAGGTTCGTGCAGGAGGTCAACGCCGTGACGATGGCGGTCGACGAGCTGCACCCCGACGTGGGCAGCGTGGTGGAGCTGGGGGGGCAGGACGCCAAGATCATCATTTACAAGGAAACGGAGCAGGC
>CAZJRH010000468.1:0-2144 GCA_964548215.1 uncultured Nitrospirota bacterium | reverse complement strand
TCGCGAACACGCCATCGGCGGCTGGAGGCGATCGCCGTGCTGGCGATCAGTGGATTGCTGCTCGCCGACAATCTGCTCACGGCCTGCCGTCCCTTCGACGCCTATCAGGCCGATCCCGGTGAGCGTTCGGCGCAACGGCTGATCGATCAGGCCCAGGCGGCCGGCGGTGCGGCCATCTGGTCGCTGCCGGAGGCGAGCGACTTTCATCAATACCGGATCACGCGGATTGCCGAGGAGTTGAAGGAACGGGGCGGGGCGGCCGGCCTGCTGGGCGGGCCGCTGGGTTGGCTGCCCTGGACGATCACGGTGAAGACAGATCCCTACCCCGATGCCTTGGCACGCACCGACGGCTACACCGGGTTCGGCGCCCTCTATCAGGACGACGTGCGGATCGCCGAACCGGGCGGCGCCTGGGACGCGCTGCTGCTGGCCTATACAAAGGGCGAACGAACGACACCCTCGTGGGGCGTCGGCGAACTGGCCTATCATCAGGCCGGTCTGGGCAACAAGCGGCTCAGCGACGTGCAGACGGTCGTGCTGGCGCGCGAGCGCTCGGCCAAGGGCGCGTTGGAGGCGATCAAGGGCGGCGCCTTCTATGCCCGGCAGCGGATGCCGCAATGGGGATTGGTTCTGGACGATTGGTCGATTCATTTGGGTGGTTTGCAAACCGCCCCGACAGAAGCCATCTCCGGCCAGTCGCTCGGCGTGGCGCGGACCGCGCCCATCATTATCACGCTCCGCGTCTCGGCCACCGGCGGGCGCTCGGAAACGGTGAAGGTGAAAGTCATCCGCTCCGGCCAACTGTGGCAGGAGTTCTCCGCCGTCACACCCTTCACCAGGCAATGGGAGGAACGCGCCGCGGCCGGCGGCTCCTATTATCGGGTCGAGGTCGGCTCGGGCGATCAACATCTGCTCTCCAATCCCATCTTCGTGACGACGGGGGGCTAGCGGACCATGTGCGGCATCACGGGCTTCGCCGGTTTTCGTGACGATGCGCTCTTGCATCGGATGAACGGGCGCATGCTCCATCGCGGGCCCGATGACGACGGCGTCTATCTGAGTGAATCGATCAGCCTGGCGATGCGCCGGCTGAGCATCATCGATCTGGCCGGCGGCCGCCAGCCCATCCACAATGAAGACAAAACGGTCTGGGTCGTCTTCAACGGCGAGATCTACAATTACCGGGAGCTGCGCGAGCAGTTGATCGCCAAGGGTCACACGTTCGCCACGCAGAGTGACACCGAGGTGATCGTCCATCTGTACGAAGAGCACGGCGAGGCGTTCGTCAATCATCTGCGCGGAATGTTCGCCATCGCGCTGGCCGACACGACGCGCCAGACGCTGATTCTGGCCCGCGACCGCTTGGGCATCAAGCCGCTCTATTATCTGGCGCAGGATGGGAAATTACTCTTCGCGTCGGAGCTGAAGGCGCTGCTCGAGTGGCCGGGCTATGCGAAGGCGCTCGATCGCCAGGCGCTGCTGGCCTATCTGGCGTTCCTCTATATTCCGTCGCCGCTGACGATCTTTGCCGGCATCAAAAAGTTGGAGCCGGGCCATCTATTGATTTTTCGCAACGGCAACTATTCGCTGCGGCAGTATTGGGATGTGAAAGTAGGCAGGAGCCAGGAGCCAGGAGCCAGGAAGAGCAAAGAAGAGTACTGCGAGGAGATTCGAGCACGGCTGACGGAGACCGTCGAACGTCATCTGATCAGCGACGTGCCGCTGGGGCTGTTTCTTTCCGGCGGGATCGACTCCGGCGCGCTGGCGTCCGTGATGGCCGGCTGTTCCTCCGGCCCGGTCAAAACATTTTCGATCGGCTACGGCGACGCCGCGCCCTCGTATGACGAGCTCGACGCGGCCCGGCTGATCGCCCGCCACGTCGGCAGCCAGCATCAGGAATACCGGCTCACGCCCGACATCATGCAGGTGCTGCCCAAACTGGTCTACCATCTGGACGAGCCCTTCGCCGACTCATCGATGATTCCCAACTATCTGGTCGCGAAGGCCGCGCGCTCGGAGGTGACCGTGGCGCTCACGGGCGTGGGCGGCGACGAACTGTTCGGCGGCTATCCGCGCTACCTGGGCGCCCGTTTAGCCACGGGCTATGAACGGCTGCCGCTGGCGGCGCGCCGGCTGGCCGCCAA
>CAZJRH010000467.1:0-1618 GCA_964548215.1 uncultured Nitrospirota bacterium | reverse complement strand
CCTTGGCCAGCGTGCCTTCGATCATCGGCGACATGCCGTGCGGTTTCGGCTCCTTGCGGATGATGAAGGCCGGAATGGGACGATCCCCCTCGAACGAGCTCAGCACCGTGGTGGCGACCGCAATGGGGTCGGCCCCCAACGTCATGCCGCCGATGGCGTCGATGGGCAGTTCCTCGATGGCGTCCAGGACCAGCCGGCCGATCAGCACGGCCCCCTCCGCGTCCAGGGAGACCTTCTTGCAATCGATATAGAAACGGCTTTTCCGGCCCGACGACAGGGTGAAGACCGGGTCATCGTGGATGACGAAGGAATTGCGGAGTTTTTTCAACAACTGGGCCCGGACGGAGGCCCGTTCTCTGGTGTTCACGGCCCTTCATGGTACTCATCAGGAGGGCAAAAGTAAACCCCGTACCTTGCCGCGTTCAGTCCTCCCACGTCGACGATAAAGTTCCCCTGCGGATAGGGAGGAAGCGCGTTGCAAGGTACGGGGCAAGCCCCGGGAGTTTGGTGGTGTGTCCGTCAACGCAACGATAAGACTGCCGTCCGAGCGGGGTGGCTAGACCGGGCCGACGGCCCCGGCCTCGATCATGACCTGCAGCATTTCGAGCTCTTCATGATCGCACCACATCAACTGGCAGCCGTGGCAGCGGTCGACCACGACGCGATAACCGTAGGAATAAAAACTCCGGATCATCGGCTGCCGGCACTTGGGACAGTGGAGGCGTTGGCTGGCATCGCGTTGGGCGGGCGTGCGGCGCCGGACGGTGAAGAGCCGCAGCTCTTTCTGAAATCGTTCGACCCTCGCTTTCAATCGATCCGAAAAGCCGATCTCCCGGCGGGCGATGATCTTGACTAGGCCATGCTCGGCGACAAGGTGGCCGTGGCAAAATTGACACTGGTAGAGCTGGGCGCCTTCATAGGTTGTTAATGTCAGATACTGGCGGCAGCGCGGGCAGGCGCGGGAGGCCACGGAGCGGCCGCCCGTTTTCTCCCGGATCAGCTCCAGCAGGATCGGGTCGTCGGCCGCCCGTGTCACATGCGGCCAGCCTTCCCGGCAGACCCAACTGTTGTGACGGAAGGTTGGCTGCGTTAGTAGTTGTCCGGCGGAATAGGGGCCTTTCCAGACCTCCTCCTGCTGAATCCACCAGGCCCGATCGTCCGGCGCCCGGGCGACGTTTTGCGCCTGCGAGCCTTGATCGAGGGCCTGCTGGTTCTGAAGCGATTTCTCAAGTGCGGACACGTCGGTCCGGGCCAGCGCCGTGAGAATCTCGACCCGTTTGCTGATCGGCGGATGGGTGGAGAAGAGGTTGGACCAGAACGAGTCGTCCTCATCCAGCCAATTTTCCACGGGATTCAGGATGAAGATCGGCGCCAGCGAATCATCCAGGGCGCCCATGCCTCGCCAGGCGGAGGAAATCTTCAGCAGCGCCTCGGCCAGCGCGGTCGGGTTGCGCGTTAGTTGCACCGCCGTGGCGTCGGCCAGATATTCCCGCTGGCGCGAAATGGCCATGTTGAGCAGTTTAGCGCCGAGGGCGAAGAACCAGAGGAGCGGGATCAACGGCCATACGAGCACTCCAGGTTGGCCGTGCTCGGGCCTGGCCATCGAGGTGCTGAGACG
>CAZJRH010000466.1:0-1541 GCA_964548215.1 uncultured Nitrospirota bacterium | reverse complement strand
CTCGTCCGCGATACCCAGGCGAGAATTTGAAATCGACCGGACCTCCGCCCGAGTTAGTTTCGGGCGAAATATCAACGTTATTGACGGCACACATCACATTCGCGACCGCGAAGAAAAGGAGCTGGCTGGCGCGTTCGTGACGCGGCGTAGTGCCGTTCCACAACAGCTCCCACATATTATTGTCCTCGACCAGCTTTTGGAACAGGTCGAGAATGTCGGATACTGAAGCGTCCCGGGTTTTCCGGAGGCTCCTATCTGTGAGAAGGAGCTACCATGAGCAAGACCAGGAACAAGTTTTCGCCTGAGGTCCGCGAGCGTGCGGTTCGGATGGTTGGTGAGCACCGGGCCGATTACGGCTCGGAATGGGCGGCGATCAGTTCGATTGCGGCGAAGATCGGCTGCACTGCGGAGACGCTGCGCCGCTGGTGCCGCGAGGAGGCGAGCCGACGAGCGGGGCCAGCGGCGCTGGCCGGACAGGATCGCGACCGACTCAAGGCACTGGAGCGTGAAGTGAAGGAATTGCGCCGGGCTAACGAGATACTGCGCAAGGCCTCTGCGTATTTTGCGCAGGCGGAGCTCGACCGCCAAGGCAAATGGTGATGGCGTTCATCGACGATCATCGCAAGGAACTGGGCATCGAGCCGATCTGCCGCGAACTGGCAATCGCCCCTTCTTCCTACCACGAACACGCGTCCCGCCTTGTTGACCCAGGCAAGCGCTCGGCTCGTGCCCGGCGCGATGACGAGATCAGAGAGCAAATCAAGCGGGTCCATGAGACCAGCTTTGGTCTCTATGGCACCCGCAAAGTCTGGCACCAGCTGCGGCGACAGGGGATCAAGGTGGCCAAGTGTACTGTGGAGCGGCTGATGCAGGACATGGGGCTGACAGGCATAAGGCGCGGAAAGACGACGATTACCACCGTCAGCAACCCGAAGGTGCCGTGCCCGCTCGACAGGGTGAACCGCGAGTTCCGCGTCAGCCGCCCCAACGCGCTGTGGGTGGTCGACTTCACCTACGTGCACACCTGGACCGGCTTCGTTTACGTCGCCTTTGTAATCGATGCCTTCGCCCGGCGGATCGTGGGGTGGAAGGTCAGCACCAGCGCCACGGCGGGGTTCGTGCTCGATGCTCTGGAGCAGGCGATCCATGCCCGCGGGCCAAGCGCCGACGATGGGCTGATCCACCACGGCGACCGGGGTGTTCAATACCTGGCCATGAGCTACACCCAGCGCCTGGCCGAAGCCGAGCTGGTGCCCTCGGTCGGCAGCGTCGGCGATAGTTACGACAATGCCTTGGCCGAGACGATCAACGGACTCTACAAGGCCGAGGTCATCTGGCGGCAGCGATCATGGCCAAACGCTTCGGCAGTGGAAATGGCGACCCTGCGTTGGGTCGACTGGTTCAATAATCACCGCCTGTTCGGACCCATCGGGCATATCCCGCCTGCCGAGGCCGAAGCCAATTACTATGCAGCCAAAGAGAACCTCGATATGGTCGCATGACTCAAATAAAACCGCCTCCGGAAAATCCGGGACGCTTCA
>CAZJRH010000465.1:0-2859 GCA_964548215.1 uncultured Nitrospirota bacterium | reverse complement strand
CGTCGCCCTGAGGATGGAACAGGATGAGCCCACCCATCGGCGCCACGGCCACGGGCCAGGACAGCGGCAGCCCGAGGAGCCTGGTCGAGAGGTCGATCTCGCGGATGTCGACGAGGATGTCCTGGCGGATCGCCAGGCGGTTGATCGCCCGGTGATTGCGCCGCAGCGTGGTCTCGGTCTCCGCGCCGCCATCGCCGAAGTTCCACGCATCGCGCGGCAGGAGTTTCTTGGCGTGCTTCCGGATCTCGGGTAGGGTGACGAATTTGTCGGTCATGGCCCAGTACCATACTGCGCGCGCGCGCCCAGGGCAACCAGGCCGGCATGGACGACTTCACCGCCCAGGCCCTGGAGATGGTCACCAGCCCACGGGCGCGCGACGCGTTCGACGTCAGCCGCGAGCCGGAGTCGGTCCGGGCCGGTTACGGCGACGGCGAGGCGACCCGGCTGCTGCAGGCGCGCCGCCTGGTCGAGGCTGGCGTCCCGGTAGTCACCCTGACCTTCGGCGGAGTGGTCCCCACGACCATCTGCAAAGACAACATCAGCGCTTCCAGCTGGGACACCCACCAGCAAGGCTTCCCTTGCTTGCGCGCGAAGCTGCCCCGCCTCGACCGGGCCGTTCACGCCCTGATTAGGACATGTAATTTATTAACTTCCCCTTTTGACCTTTTTGGCACGGCGTTTTCCCGTTAGTCTGGGCCGACTGCACGAAGCAGATACCTGGATTGGGCAGGACGCCGTCATGAAAACAGCTCATTCTCCGACCACCGCAGAGACGATGCGCTGTCTCTTTGACTCCTTGAACGAACGAGACCGCCGCCTCTACGCTGCCGCCGAAGCGCTCAAGTTGGGACGCGGCGGTTTGCTTTATTTGACTCACCTTTTTGACTGCGATCCGAAAACCATACGCCGCGGGATTGGCGAACTGCCACAGCAAGCCTGTTTATCGCCGGGCCGATCTCGGAAAAAAGGGGCGGCCGGAAAACCTGTTTGAGCTTGTTTCCCGACCTGGATGCCGCCTTCCTGGAAATCGTGCGCCCCTACACCGCGGGCGATCCCATGCAAGAAGGCGCCTTGTGGACCAATCTTTCGCTGCGCCGGCTGGCAGCCGAATTGACGCAACGCGGGTTTCGGGTCAGTGTGCCCGTCGTGGTCCAATTGCTACACAAGCACCGCCTGGGACGACGCAAAGCCCTGAAAAAACGCTCGTTTAAACACCATCCGCACAGTGATCGCCAATTCCACAACATCGCGCGCCTTCGCGCTCTTTACGAAAAAGCCGGCAATCCGGTCTTCAGCATCGACACCAAGAAAAAGGAATTGATCGGCGATCTCTTTCGCGCGGGACACACCTACACCCAGAAAACCATTGAAACCCTTGACCACGATTTCCCGTCGTTGGCCAGCGGCGTTGTCTACCCGCATTGCCTGTACGATCTGCAGCGCAATCACGGGCACATCAATCTGGGCACCAGCCATGACACCAGCGAATTCGCTTGCGACAGCATCGCCTTCGGCTGGGAGCAGTACGGCTGCCTGCATTATCCCCGCGCCACATCGTTGCTGCTGCTTTGCGATGGCGGCGGAAGCAACGCGGCCAACCGGTATGTTTTCAAATACGGCCTCGAAAAACTGGCTGATCGGATCGGTTTGGAAATCCGCGTGGCCCACTACCCTCCTTACAAATCGAAGTACAATCCGATCGAGCATCGTTTTTTCCCCCACGTCACGCGGGCTTGCCAGGGAGTCATATTCATCTCTGTCGAGATCGCTCTCGACAAAATGGCGCAAACCACCACCACCCAGGGATTAACTACCACCGTCCATCTCCTGAAAGGAGAATACCCGACCGGACAAAAAGCTCCCAAGAACTACAAAAAGAACATGCGGATCGCCTTCGACGAAGACCTCCCCAAATGGAACTACCGTGCCGTTCCGACCAAACAGGGAAGTTAATAAATTACACGTCCTTAGTCCGCATCACGAGGAGGAGCTTCACAATGAAGCGTCGTATGGTAGCTGGGGCCACGCTGGCCGTGGCGCTGCTGGTAAGCGGCGTCATGGGGGCGGACGGCCTCAAGTCGGGGCCGCAAGTCGGTGAATCCCCGTCGGCGTTCAACCCGCTGCACTGCAACGGCAAGGACGCCGGCAAGAAGCTTTGCTTGGTCTGACAGAACGGCGCCAACCCCGTGGCGATGATCTTCGCGCGCGAGATCAATCCCACCTTGACCAGTCTGGTCAAGAAGATCGATGCCGAGACGGCCAAGAACAGCGACAAGAAGATGGGCAGCTTTGTCGTCTTCTGCAATGACAATCCCACCCTGGAAGGGCAGCTCAAGGAGCTGGCCGATAAGGAAAAGCTTGGCAAGCTGATCCTGAGCGTGGATAACCCCGCCGGCCCGAAGGGTTACAATATCGCTCAGGAAGCCGACGTGACCGTCGTCCTCTACAGCAAGCGGAAGGTGGTGAGCAATCACGCCTTCAAGAAGGGCGAGCTGAAAGACGCCGACGTCGAAAAGATCCTCAAGGAACTGCCGAAGATCTTCGAATAAGTCCGCGCCACGCCGGGTACGCGGTACGTCCGCGTGCCCGGCGTGCTTGCTTCAGCACATCACATCGAATTCTAGAGGTACGTCGCTTGCGGTTTAGCGTGCCCGTCCGCAGTCGGAATGAGCATGAACCTAATATCGGTACTCCGCGCCCAGGGCGATGCCCTGCACCCAGATGTCCGATTCGCGGAAGAAGACGGCGGGCCGCGGCGGGTCGCCGTCGGTCGGCGGCGGGATCAGGCCGGGGTTGATGACCAGGTCCACCTGCTCGGCGGCGCGGACCGCGTCCACGATCCAGAAGATCGTGTAGCCG
>CAZJRH010000464.1:0-6012 GCA_964548215.1 uncultured Nitrospirota bacterium | reverse complement strand
CTAGACGCTGGTGTCGTCAACAGCCGTCGCTTCGGGGCCCTTGAGTCCGCTGGCCAGCGTGATGATGGGCCCGCCCTGTTTGGAGACCTTGTTGACCGTCCCCAGTCGCAATTCGGAAAAATAGATCGTGGTGTCGTCGAGCGAAATCCCGTTGGCCCCGCTGCCTTTCGAACCGTGCGCCAGGGTGACCACCGGGCCGCCGTCCAACGACACCTTCTTGATGGTTCCGCCGTGGAAGTCGCAAAAATAGAGGAAGGCCGCATCCACCCGAATCAGCACGGTGTGCCCGATGCCCGTTGCGAGGGTGGTGATGGCGCCCCCGCCTTTCGGAATTTTTTTGATCGAACTTCCGCCATCGTCGGAGAAATAGACGTAGGCGTCGTCGACCACAAGATTGACGGGATTCCGGATGCCCTTTACCAAGATGGTGGCGGCGCCCCCTCCCTTCGCCATCCGCTGTATGGTTTCTCCCTGTGGATTGCTCGATGGAATGCTCAGGCGGGATAAGAAGGCGGCGCGATCAATGCCCCAGGGGATAATATTGCCTGCAGCTTCTGTGAAATAGATCCAGTGTTCATCTAGGGCAATTGACCACGGCTGATGAAGCCCGTTTGCCAGTGTTGTGATGGGGCCGCCGTGCTTGGCGACCTTCTGGATGGTCCCTGCGCCGGTTTCCGTGAAGTAGACGGTGTGCTCGTCCACGGCAAGACTTCTCGGATAATTGAGCCCGCGGGCCAGTGTGGCGAGCCGCCCGCCATTCTTCGGGATTTTTTGGACCGTGCCGCCGAGCACTTCAACCACGTAGATATAGTCAACGTCCTGCTTGGTCCCCCCTGGATCGGTCAAGCCGCTGGCGAGCGTACGGACGGCGGGGGCCTCGTTGCCTCCGCGGCTTGTGTTAATGAAAAGGAGGAAGCCAAGGCCGAGGAACACGCACGAAAGGGTGAAACGAAAACGGCGTCTCTGCTGCATCGTCATCTGAATCGGCTCAGTGTTTGGCCACCCTCTTAATCGTGCCATCCTGCTGGTCGGTAAAATAGACGCTGCGCTCATCAAACGCAAAAACCTGCGGAAGAATGTCGCCTGCGGCTACCGTGCGGACGATCCCTTCTGACAACGACACCTCCTTGATGGCGCGATGGCGGTCGGCCCAGTGGCCGTCAATAAAAAAGATGGAGCGCCCGCTGTGATCCAATTGAAGGCAGGCCGGCCCCTTGGAGCCGACGGCGAGGACGCTCGTTTTCTCTCCCGTCAGGAATCTGAATGCGCCAATCGTTTTGGGCACGCTGATTAATGCGGGTCCCTGATAGGCACCGACATAGGCCCGGGACTTATCCACGACGAGACCGGCCGGCATCGGTAGATGATTGGCCAATGTGACGACCCGCCCCCCGTTTTTAGAGATTCTTTTGACTGTTCCACCCTCACTGGCCCCTTCAATAAAATAGACCTCGTCGCCGTCGATCACCACTGTTTCGGGTTCACGAAGCCCCTCAGCCAAGGTGGTGACAGGACCGCCCTCCTTCGCCACTTTCTTGATGACGCCCGCCGTGTAATCAGAAAAATAGACGTTGCGGTCATCCAGGGCAAGGGTCCTGGGATGCTGAAGCCCTTTCGCTAAAATACTGACAGCCCCTCCCTTTTTTGGGACCTTGCTGACGGCGCCGCCCTTGGTCTCGGCAAAATAGACATAATCGTCATCGATTACAAGACGGCTGGGTTCTTCCAGGCCACTGGCCAACGTGATGACGGGCCCCCCATGCTTGGACACCCGGTTCACGGTTCCATTGCCGAATTCAGAGAAATAGAGATCAGTCTCGTCCACTTGAATGCCAAACGGCTGATGTAATCCGGAAACAAGCACGACCATCTCGGCCTCGGCGGCGCCCTGCTGATTCCCTGTTGCGGTGTCGGCCGAGGCGGACAATGCGAACAGTCCGCCGCTGAAAAACAACGCGAGGATGAACCGCCTTGTGGCGCGGTACCGCATCGGGCTCAACATCTCTTCACCTCGCATTAGTATTGCGCGTGTATTGCGTATTGCACGTCATTAATTATTGTTTGGCAACTTTGATGACCCTGCCATGACGGGAATCTGTAAAATAGACGCTCGTCGCATCCAACGCAAGCACCTCGGCCGACATATCGCCCTGAGCCAGTGTTACGATCGACCCGTCGGCAAAATCTATTCTTTTGACCGACGCGGTTTTACTTTCCAAAAAGTACATACCCGTATCGTCAAGCGTCAGTCCCTGAGGGCCTTGCAGGTTTGCCAATAATGGAACGGCGGGTCCGCCCTGCTGGGAAATTTTTCTCACGGTTCCACCTTCAAATTCACAGAAATAAATGCTGTCGGCGTCCAGCGACACCTTGAGCGGCGACCGCAATCCCTTGGCCAGGGTGATCACCGATCCCCCGTCGATAGAAACTTTCTTGACCGTTCCCCTTCGATACTCGACGAAATAAACGTGCTGTCTGTTCACGGCGAGGCCCATCGGGCCCTGGAGGTCCGTGGCTAACGTCGTCACCTCTCCGCCATCGGTCGGAACCTTGCCGATGGTGCCCTTGCGGTACTCGGCAAAATAGAGAGAACCGTTGTTGATGTTCAATCCCTCCGGCTCATCCAATTCGCGGGCCAGGGTGATGACCGCGCCTCCCTCCTTCGGAACCTTTTTGATCATGCCTCCGCTTACTTCCGCAAAGTAGACATGGTGTTCATCAATGGCGAGGCTCAACGGCTGGCGAAGCCCGCTGACCAGCGTGATGACGGCTCCGCCGTCTTTGGGAACCTTTCGAATCGTTCCGGCGTTTACCTCTGAGAAATAGACATGTGTGTCGTCAACCCGGATGCCCACCGGCCGGGCCAGTCCGTTCGCAAGCACGGTCATCTGCCCGCGTTCTGCGAAGCGCACAGGCGGCTCGGTGGCGTGGAGGCGGCTTGTGCCCCCGATCAGGAGCGCCATCGCACATGAAACCAGCGCGAGCGCGAGGCGAGCAGGGGCGGAAAGAGTCCGATACGCTGTTGGCGCTGGTGTCACGCGGGGGTCAAATGAATGAAGCAGCAAGAGAATGTGCCCCTATGAGGTGCAAACTTTGTAGCCCCATAATGCACCTAGTTGAAAGTACCACTCGTTATAAGTATCACAAAAAAAATCATAAACGTCAAGCCTCTATTTAAAGCATTTTGCTTGACTTCTTTTCAGCCCTTGGCTAGAATTACACTACGTATGGCCACACGATTTTCTCCCGCAGTGGGGCTTACTGTCGCCTTCTCTGCGCGGCATTGCAGGGTGCATCTAAGTGTCTATTTATTGATCTGTTTTTTAGTGGTTGGCTGTTCGCTACATGGTGCTGACCACCCACGTTCGTCCCCATCGGTCGCCCAAACGCCTCAGCCCGGGGTTCCTGCCGATGTGAAGGTTGTTGCCGAACGACAACTCACTTTTGATCCGGTCTACGACGCGGCGAACTCTTGGAGTCCGGATGGAAGGTTTGTCTTGTTTAGCAGAACGGTGACAACGCTCACCCCCAGAAGCCATGAGGATTCTGGGCTGGGAATTTATGTCATGGAGAGCGACGGCCATAATATTCGAACGTTGATTTCTGGAAGTGGAAACAATTGGGGCGGCGCCTGGAGTCCAGATGGAACGAAAATCCTGTTTGCTTCCAATCGGTCTGGCAACTATGATGTGTGGTTGGCCGATCACAACGGCCGGCATCTGAAACAACTGACGACCGATGAATTCGATGATCTCTATCCGGCATGGAGTCCTGATGGGGCGAAGATCTATTTCATTTCAAATCGGTCGGGTGAAGTGGCGATTTGGCGTATGGAGCCCAGCGGGGCCAACCAGGCGCAAATTTCGACGGGAGGCGAGGGTGATTGGATTCCCTCCGTGAGCCCGGACGGGAAATGGATTGCGTTCGGCTCGCCGCGTCCTCCGCAGTCGGGTCGCATCGGGCCGGCGCCCGCTCTAAGGAAGGATACCCGGCTGGATACGGTCGTCGCCTCAGGTCTTGGTCATATTTGGATTGTCAGCACGGAGGGCTCCGAATATCGACAGCTAACGCAGGGGGACGGCAATGACTGGGCGCCGAAGTGGAGCCCTGACGGGGAGAAGATCGTCTTCGTCAGAGGGCCGCGGGGCAGTCGGGATGTCTGGATCATGGATGGCGACGGCAGTCACCAGATGGCGTTGACCGAGGGGCCGGCGGATGACAACCATCCCCATTGGAGCCCGGACGGCGCCAAAATTGTTTTCTCGTCAAAGCGGACTGGGTACAAGAACGTTTGGTTGCTCGAACTGGAGCGAATGCCTCGATAAAGTGACTCCTGCGCGCCGCGCGCAGGCTGCCGTGTGCGGCACGGAAGAGACCTGAAAGGGGTGTGGGTACATGAAGGCGTCGTCGAAGGCGCTCGCGTGCGTGAAGGCGGGTTTGTTGATTTTTGCGTTCGTGTTTTCCGCCGCAGGCGCCCTTCTCGAGAACGTCATGGCGGCGGCGTTTGATTACCAAGAAATTTCAATGAAACCGCCTGCAGACTATCTCCACAAAAACGGGGTTTGTTCACCAACGCTTGGTGATCTGTGGCTGCCCTTCCGGCCTCTTTCAGATCCTCCCAGTCCTCTTCTTGCTTACCATGAAGGCAAGCTGAGCGCGATCATTTATGCGCTTTCACAAAAGGACTTTTTGCGTCATAAGGACTGGACGGGGTTGCAGGTGTTTACCCTTCCTGAAAATGCAGGAGCTCCAAATGTTAGAAACCGTATCCCAGTTGATCATTTTGATATAATAGCCGATCCGGGACCGAAGCCTGATGGAAGTCGTGAGTATCAGATTCGGCTCTATTTTCTGCCACACCAAGAAGATGGGCGTATTCTATGTGGAAAAAGACAACAGCCGGTGCCACGGTAGCATCAAGGCGCGATGCAATGTTTCGCCGGTGTCTCCTGTGCGCGGGGTTCGTGATGAGCGTGTGTGCGGCAACCATTAGTGAGGCGGGCAGTCTTGCCTATGAGGAGATTAAAAACCGTCCACCACGGGGATACAGTCTGGCGGACACATGCGAAGAGGGGATGGGGGCCGTCTGGGCGGTTGTGCCGCCCATTTTGCCCGGGCAAACTTTTTTGCAACAAAACTCGCTCGGGCCGAAAATAAGTTACCACAACAACACCCTTGTCGCGATCGAATACCAGATCTCCGAGCGGGACATCTCCAAACTCAAGGAATGGTCGGGTCTTGAGCTGGCGGCTGGGGTGGCGTTTGACCACATGGACATCGTCTATTCGCGTGGCCATGCAGATTTTTTTGAGCCGCATTATGATCTTCGTTTTTATTATGTCAGTCATAGCGAACATCAAAAGTATTGTCTTGCTCAAGCCCCCTCCCAGGAAGTTTCGCAGGAGCCATCTCAGGGATCTCCCCGGGAGCCTTTGCAGGGAGGCCAGAGGGGTGGTCCCAAGGAGCCACCGGGGTCCTCTCAACCCCCTTCTGAACCCCCCAACCCAGGAAAAATGAAGCCATGAAGCCGCTGATCGGGTTGGCCGGGGTTCTCTTTCTACTGGCGGCGCCGGGCTGCACGGTTAACCGGGCTGATCGCGCATCGTCCGCATTGTCCGCGCACGTGGCTCCGCTCAAGATGGTCCAGTTGACGGTGGATAAAGAAATCGATTTTTGCCCCTCATGGAGCCCTGACGGCACACAGATCGTCTTTGCGTCGGATCGATCAGGGAATCGGGACCTTTGGGTGATGGAGAGTGATGGCAGCGACCAAAGACGTTTGACCACCGACAACGTGCGGCATATTTTCCCGGCTTGGAGCCCGGCAGGCCCGATCATCGCGTTTTCTGCCAATACTCCTCGAGGCCCTGCGAACATTGCGTTGCTCGATCTTGTCACGGATTCGGTCGTACCGCTGACCAGCAGCCCGGATCGCCTTCAGATCATGCCGGCCTGGAGTCCCGATGGCCGTCGGATCGCATTTATTGCTCGACCGTTGGATCTGCTGGATGA
>CAZJRH010000463.1:0-4431 GCA_964548215.1 uncultured Nitrospirota bacterium | reverse complement strand
GCAGAATCCCCCGATACCGGCCAGCACATTTGGGCGACGGGTCGTGCTTGCCATTCTTTTAATTTCATTGATAAATTTAGACTTTCTGCCAATGTCCACCCCAGCCGATTGATAGGTGGTCCGCCCGCCCGATTTCATGATACTGGCTCACGTGATTTTGTCAAACCGCGCCCCCTCGTTTTCCGGTCGTCCCGACCTGCAAACGCTCCCATGCCGCCATGGCGGCCTGCTGCTCGGCCTCTTTTTTTGTTGTCCCCGTCCCCTCGCCATACAATTGCCCGGCAATGCTGAGCTCCACGTGAAAGACTTTGCGATGATCGGGCCCAGATTCCCGGCAGACCCGATAGTCCGGCAGCAGGCCGAGCTGCTGCTGGCAGCGCTCCTGCACCTGCGTTTTATAGTCGATGCCGATGCCCCCGTCGCCGATCTCGGCAAGTTCCGGCTCCAGCACGGCCACCATCACGCGACGGGCGGCATCGTAGCCGCCGTCCTGATAGACGGCGGCGATCAGCGCCTCCATGACATTCGCCAGCAGCGACCGTTTCTCGCGTCCGCCGCTGAGCTCCTCGCCGCGGCCGAGCCGCATGTAGGCGCCGAGCCCCAGCCGTTGGGCCACCTGCGCCAGCGCCGCTTCGCTGACGAGCCGCGACCGCATCTTCGACAGCGCGCCTTCGGCCGCCGCCGGGTGGCGGCGCGCGAGGGCTTCGCTCACGATCAGGGTCAGCACGGCGTCGCCGAGAAATTCAAGCCGTTCATTATCTTCCGACAGCTCGCCGTGTTTGGGTTCGTTCAGGTAGGAGCGATGCGTGAGCGCCCGTTCCAGTCCGCGGGCGTCATGAAACACGTAGCCCAGCGCCGCTTCCAGCTTGGACCACGGTGGCGGCGGGGACGGCGTCACGTGGGGCGGTTGAGACATGGCGTCACCGCGTCGACGGGCCGAGGGCGCCGGCGCGACGGGCTTCACGCCGGTAGTGTGTCGCGACGAAAGAGCAGGCAAGCATTCGTGCCGCCGAAGCCGAAGGAATTTGAGAGCGCGACATCCACGCGGCCGCGGCGCGCCACATTGGGAATATAGTCGAGATCGCAGGCCGGATCCGGCTGCTCATAATTAATCGTGGGCGGCATGACGCCCCGCGTCATGGCCAGCACCGTGAAGACGGCTTCAATGCCGCCCGCGGCGCCCAGCAAATGGCCGGTCATCGATTTGGTCGAGCTGATGGGAATCCGCCGGGCCGCCTCGCCGAAGGCCCGCTTGATCGCCGCGGTCTCGACGGCGTCCGCGCTGGTCGACGTGGCGTGGGCGTTGATATACTGCACCTGCCCGGGCGCGACCTTCGCCTCCGTCAGCGCAAGCTGCATACACCGGGCCGCGCCCTCCCCGTCCTCGGACGGGGCCGTGATGTGGTACGCGTCGGCCGTCATGCCGTAGCCCACCAGTTCGGCGAGAATTGTCGCGCCGCGCGCGCGCGCATGGTCGAGCGATTCCAGCACCACGATGCCGGCGCCTTCGCCCAGCACAAACCCGTCGCGGTCCCGGTCAAACGGGCGGCAGGCTTTCGCCGGCTCGTCGTTGCGCGAGGACAACGCCCGTGACGCGGCGAACCCGGCCACCCCCAGCGGCGTGATCGCCGCCTCGGTGCCGCCGGCAATCATCACATCCGCCTCGCCCCGCTGAATGATCCGGTAGGCGTCGCCGATGCAATGGTTCCCCGTGGCGCAGGCGCTGACCGCACAGGAATTCGGCCCCTTGGCCCCGGTCCGGATGGCGATCTGACCCGATGCCAGGTTAATGATGGTCATGGGAATGAAGAACGGCGTAATGCGCTGCGGCCCCTTGGTCTGCAAAACAGTATGCCAGTGCTCGATCGCCTGCAATCCGCCGATGCCCGATCCGACGTAGACGCCCACCCGCTCGGGCCGGGCCGCGGGCAGTTTCAGGCCGGCGTGCTCCACCGCCATGGCCGCCGCGGCCACGGCATAGTGGATGAACGTGTCCATTTTTTTGATTTCTTTGGACTCGATATAATTGGCGGGATCAAACCCTTTAACTTCGGCGGCGATCCGGACGGGAAAACCGGAGGTGTCGAAGCGCGTGATGGGGCCGACACCCGAACGGCCCGCGCAGAGCGCCGCCCACGTGTCCTCCACGCCGATTCCCAGGGGCGTCACCACTCCCAGCCCCGTGACAACGACTCGATTCATGGGCGATTCATCGACCCTCGATGGGGCGGCACCGGGCCAAGCGTCGACCGGCGCGCCGCTCTTGAGCCAGCTCAGGCCCGTTCTTTGATGTAATCAATGGCTTGCTGAACCGTCAGGATTTTCTCCGCCTCTTCATCCGGAATCTCGATGCCGAATTCTTCCTCCAGGGCCATCACCAATTCGACCGTGTCGAGCGAATCGGCCCCGAGATCGTCCACGAACGAGGCCTCCGAGGTCACGTCATCCTCCTCGACGCCCAATTGTTCGATAATAATTTTTTTCACCCGATCATCCACACCTGTCACTGCCATCGCTCCCCCTTTCCATGGTTATCCCATCCACATTCCGCCGTTGACGTGCAACACCTGCCCCGTGATGTAGGCCGCCTCGTCGGAGGCCAGGAATTTCACCGCGTGGGCGACGTCGTCCGGCGTGCCCAACCGCCCCAGCGGAATCTGCTCCATCACATGCTTTCGGGCCGGCTCCGGCATTCCTTGCGTCATCGCCGTGTCGATGAATCCCGGCGCAACCGCGTTGGCCGTCACGTTCCGGCTGGCATATTCACGCGCCACCGACTTGGTCAGGCCGATCACCGCCGCCTTCGACGCGGCGTAATTGGCCTGGCCGCCGTTCCCCATCACGCCCACAATCGACGAAATCGTCACGATCCGGCCGTAGCGCTGCTTGGTCATCGCGAGCAGCGCCTGCTTGATGCAGTAGAACGTGCCGTGCAGGTTCACGTCAAGCACCGCCGCCCAGTCCTCGGGCTTCATCCGCAGCAGCAGCCCGTCGCGGGTGATGCCGGCGTTGCAGACCAGCACGTCGATCCGCTGCCGCTCGGCAAGCACGCCCGTCATGACGCGCTTGACGTCGTCCTGATCCGCGACGTTGAGCCGCACGGCCGACGAGCCTCCGCCCAGGCCGGCCGCCGCCTCCTTGGCCGCCGCCTCGTTCAAATCGCCGATGACCACCGCGGCGCCAGCTCCGGCCAGCGCGCGGGCGATCGCCAGGCCGATGCCCTGCGCCCCGCCCGTCACCACCGCCACTTTACCGGTCAAACTGCTCATAATAGTTCGCTCATCCTATGCCGCCGGACGCGGCAACGCTCCAACCGCCGCCTCCACCTCCTCCGGCGTTTCAACGCCGAGGAGCGTGACCTCTTTCACAATCCGCTTGACCAGCCCAGTTAACACCCGGCCCGGGCCGACTTCAACAAAATACTTCACACCGTCCGCCGCCATGCGCGACACCGACGCCTCCCAACGCACGGGATTGGACAACTGCCGCACCAGCGCCGCTCGCGCCGCCGACGCCGTGCGGACTGGTTCCGCGTCCACGTTCGTAATCAGCGGCACCGACAAGTCCCGCCAGGCCGCGCGATCCAGCTCATCTTTGAGGCGCCGGCTCGCCGGCTCCATCAACTGGCAATGCGACGGCACGCTCACGGGCAGCACGATCACGCGCTTGGCGCCCCGTTCCTTCGCCAGCGCCGCGGCCGTTTCGACGCCCGCCGTTTCTCCGGCGATCACGATCTGGCCGGCGCCGTTCAAATTGGCCGGCGCCACCACCTTGCCCGACGAGTGCGCGGCGTCCTTGCACACCTGCTCCACCGTCGCGGCGTCGAGTCCGAGCACCGCCGCCATCAATCCCTGCCCCTGCGGCACCGCCTCCTGCATGAAGCGGGCGCGCTGTCGCACCAGCCGCAGCGCCGTCTCGAAGGGCAACGCGCCCGCCGCGACCAGCGCCGAATATTCTCCCAAACTGTGGCCTGCGACGACGTCGGGCCGAAGCCCGCGTCGCTGAAGGGTTTGCCATACCGCCACACCGGCTGTCAAGAGCGCCGGCTGCGTCCACTCCGTCCGATTCAGCTCGTCCGCGGGGCCGTCGAAGCAGCGCGCCGACAAGCCCGGCATGATGCGATCGGCCTCTTCAAAGATCGCCTTCGCGTCCGGATCCTGCGCCGCCAGCGCCCGGCACATTCCGACGGTCTGCGATCCCTGGCCGGGAAAGAGAAACGCA
The DNA here is from genome assembly GCA_964548215.1 of uncultured Nitrospirota bacterium. Classification (GTDB taxonomy): domain Bacteria; phylum Nitrospirota; class Nitrospiria; order JACQCE01; family JACQCE01; genus JBFMAJ01. The sequence continues at coordinate 210 of CAZJRH010000463.1, read as the reverse complement.
ATCTTGGGGATGATCATGGTCAAAATTTCACGGGAATGTCAAATAAAAAATGTTACCAGCGAATGAGCGCGGCGCCCCAGGTCAATCCGGCGCCGAAGGCTTCGAGCAGCACGAGATCGTCGGGCCGCACCCGCCCGCCGCGCACGGCCTCGTCCAGCGCGATGGGCACGGAGGCGGCGGAGGTGTTGCCATAGCGATCGACATTGATCA
>CAZJRH010000462.1:0-2618 GCA_964548215.1 uncultured Nitrospirota bacterium | reverse complement strand
GCGCAACGGCGGGCTAAAGCCCTTACCCGGCCGATGTAGCGGGCCCGTTCGGTCACGCTGAGCGCGCCACGGGCATCGAGCAAGTTAAACAGATGCGACATCTGCAGACAATCATCATAGGCGGGTTGCACCAATGGCTCCGGGCCACCGTCCGTCCTCAGCAACGCGTTCGCTTCCCGTTCATGCGCCTCAAACGCGGCGGTCAGTCGCTGGGTATCGGCCCGCTCGAAGTTATATTGGGAAAACTGGGCTTCGGCCGCCCGGTACAGCTCGCCATACTTGATGCCCGCCCCCCACTCCAAATCGAACACACTCTCGACATTCTGCAGGTAGAGCGCCAACCGTTCCAGTCCGTAGGTCAATTCGACCGAAATCGGCTCCAACGCGATCCCACCAACCTCCTGAAAATAGGTAAATTGGGTGATTTCCATGCCATTGAGCCTGACCTCCCATCCCAATCCCCATGCTCCAAGTGTGGGAGACTCCCAGTCGTCGTGGAGAAATCTGACATCATTTTTCGATGGATTTAGTCCCAAGTGGGATAAACTTGCTAAATAGAGTGATTGGCTGTCCTGGGGGGCCGGCTTGAGGATCACCTGGTACTGAAAATAGTGCTGCAGCCGATTTGGATTTTCCCCATATCGTCCATCGGTGGGACGACGGGTGGGCTGCACATAGGCGACGCGCCAGGGTTCGGGGCCTAAAACTCGGAAAAAGGTGGCCGGATGGAAGGTCCCGGCCCCGACCGGCATATCATACGGCTGTAAAACGAGGCAACCTTGACGAGACCAGAAGTCATTGAGTTTATTTATTATTTCTTGTATTTTCACAAGCGGTTCTCATGATGCAACTCGTTGAATAACCCCCGCCTGGCGGCGGGGCTCATTCACTGCAGAGGAAGAGATGCGCATTTGAAATTCGCTCGCCTTCACCCTACCCAAGGCGGGTTCACGCGAGCTGTGGCAGTTGACGAAATTCGTCAATACCGTGGGCCAACGTAACAGATGAAGACGAGAATTGTCAAGACGCTCATGGGGTTCTGAGCCTCATCTGGGCAAAAAAATGGGGTGGTTATGAGCCGAAAACCCTCCCATAACCACCCCGGCGACGCGCCTTATTTCTTTGAAAACGATTCCGCCGCCGTCATTTTGTCCGGTTCCGGGTGAACCGTCACTTCCTGGGCCCACCGCCCGGCGGACGAAACCGAGGCCATCTCGCCGACCTTGAGCTCGCCGTCGATCCTGGTCTTCTTCGACAGGCCGTAGGTGCGCAGCTTGCCGTTCTCCTGCTTGATCTGCACCGACTTGCCCGGGATCACATTGACGATCTCACCGCTGGCCAGCTGCGGGGCGTTGATCGTGTTGGTCGCGGGTTTCTTTGACGAGCCGGCGCCCTCCTTCTGAGCCGCCGTCACAATGCCGGCGCCGAACACCAGCATCAATGCCATGGCCATCACCATCGATAGTTGTCGCATGACTTTTCTCCTTTGCTATTGGTTGTCAGCGGACGGCATGCCCGCCGATCCTGACCATGACATACGCACACGGCGTGCCAGCGCCGGCGGGCCGCCTGTTTGAGGAGAAGCAAATCGACCAGCCCGGTCCCTGAACAAACGTTCAGCAGAGGTGAACAGCCGGTCGAGGTGGAGTTTTGACAAGCCGAATCGACAGGCGGTACAGTGGGGCGATGTCAGAGCCCACCATCCAGGTGCAACAGACGGGAACCGGCGAACCCATGGAATTTTCAGTGATCGTGCGGGAAGGGACCACGGAAACCCGCCACCAGGTCACCATGAAACGGGCGGATTATGACCGGCTCACCGGAGGCACGGTCGCCGCCGGCCGGTGCATTCAGGCGGCCTTTGAATTTCTCCTCGATCACGAACCGAAGGAATCGATTCTTGGAGGCTTCGACGTCTCGATCATCGCCACCTATTTTCCGTCGTTCCCGCGCGAGATCGCCCGCTATTTCTGATCGCCTCGTCCACGTTTCCATTTCCCGGGAATCTCTGTATAATCCTCTCCACTCCTTATGACCGAGCCCCGCAAACCGTTTGCCGCCATCCGCGGCGTGCACGATATCCTGCCGGGCGAGAGCGAGCGGTGGCAGGCGATCGAGCGGGCCGCCGGCCGGCTCTTCGCCGCCTTCGGCTTTCGGGAAATCCGCCTGCCGGTCTTTGAGGCGACCGAACTCTTTTCCCGCGGCATCGGCGAAGCGACCGATATCGTCGAAAAAGAGATGTACACCTTCACCGATCGTTCGGGCGAGTCGATCACGCTGCGCCCGGAGGGAACGGCGCCGGCGATCCGGGCCTTTGTCGAGCACCATCTGGCCGCCGCCCAGCCGGTGACCAAACTCTATTATGCCGGGCCGATGTTCCGGCACGAACGGCCGCAGAAGGGGCGCTTCCGCCAGTTTTACCAGATCGGCGCCGAAGCGATCGGCAGCGCCGGCCCGGAGGCTGACGTGGAGCTGTTGTCGCTCTTGCACCTGCTGTTCCGGCAACTCGGCGTGCTTAACGTCCGGCTGGAGTTGAACAGCCTGGGCGATGAAACCTGCCGGCCCGACTATCGCCGCACGCTGCAGAAATTTCTGGAATCGCGGCAATCAGCCCTGTG
>CAZJRH010000461.1:0-3936 GCA_964548215.1 uncultured Nitrospirota bacterium | reverse complement strand
CGGCGGCGTATGAAGGCGGCGCAGTGACGGGCGGCGGCAGCATCAGTGGCACGGTCAAACTGGCCGGGGCGCCGCCCGCGGTCAAACCGATCGAGGTCAACAAGGATCAGAACGTCTGCGGAAAAACCAAACCGAACGAATCGCTCGTCGTCGGCGCGGACAAGGGCGTCCAATATGCGGTCGTCCGGCTGACCAACATCAAGAAGGGCAAAAAGCTCGACACGTCGGCGAAGGTGGTGTTGGACCAGAAGGATTGCCGCTTCATCCCGCACATTGTCGTTGTGCCGATCGGGGCGACGCTGGATATCAAGAACAGTGATTCCATCACGCACAATGTCCACACCTTCGGATTTGAAAACGATCCGATCAACAAGGCGCAGCCGACGTCGCTGCCGGTCATCCCGACGAAGTTTGAATTTCCGGAGACGATCAAAACGCAGTGCGACATCCACAAGTGGATGGGCGCCTACATCGTCGTGGCCGATCACCCCTACGTGGCCGTGACCGATGCCAAGGGGCAGTTCAAGCTGACCGACGTCCCGCCGGGCGCCTACAAGCTGGAAATCTGGCACGAGACGCTGGCCGCGACCACTCGGGATGTGACGGTCAAGGGCGGGGCCGACACGGCCGTTTCGGCGGACGTGAAGGCGAAATAACGCACGCGCAACGTGTAAACGGACGAGAATGAAGAATCGGAAGGCACTCATCACGTTGCTGGCCATGTTGGGGCTGGCGTTGTCAGCCGGCGGCTGGCCGGCCATCGCCGCCGAGGCCGCCGGAGAATCGTACCGTTCATTTTTCGGGAACGATTCCCGGCTGGCGATCTGGATCATCGCCGAACTGCACCTGATGTTCGGCGCGTTCGTGCTGGGCGTGCCCATCTTCGCGGTGACGATCGAGATCGTTGGCTGGGCGACCAAGGACCCCCGGTACGACAAGCTGGCCTACGAGTTTACCAAGCTCCTGGCCGGCGCCTTCGGCTTCACCGCCATTCTGGGCGGGTTGCTGGCCTTCGCCCTTTTCGGCCTCTATCCGAAGTTCATGAATTACCTGACCGGCGTCTTCCATGACGCCATGTACATCTATGCGTTGCTCTTTTTCCTTGAATCGACCACCTTCTATCTCTACTACTATTTCTGGCATCAGATGGCCAACCGCAAGGCCCTGCATGTGTCCCTCGGTGTGATGCTGAACGTCTGGGGCACGGTGATCATGATGGCGGCCAACTCCTGGACCTCGTTCATGATGAGTCCGGTCGGCATCGACGCGGAAACGGGGCAGTTTATCGGGACGACCTGGCAGGCGATGAATAACGCCCTCTGGCATCCGCTGAATTTGCACCGGCTTTTAGGCAACGTGGCCTTCGGCGGCTTCGTCTGCGGCGCCTACGCGGCGATCCGTTATCTGGGCGCCAAGACGCAGGAGGAGCGGGCGCATTACGACTGGATGGGCTACGTGGGGAATTTCGTGGCTGTGTGCGGCCTGATCCCGCTGCCCTTCGCCGGCTATTATCTGGGCCGCGAAATCTATTCGACCAGCGCCGTGATGGGCAATAACATGATGGGCGGCGCTTTTTCCTGGACGTTCATCATCCAGGCGATCCTAATCGGCGGCCTCTTCATCGGGGCCAACTATTATCTCTGGATCGGGATGCACCGGATTCCCGGTTCCGAGCGCTACACGAAATACATCAAATTCATCGACGTGATCATCATTCTCTGCTTCGCGGTCTGGCTCACTCCGCATAATCTGCCCTTGTCGGCCGAGGAGCAAATCATCGTCGGCGGGCAATATCATCCGACGCTCAAATATCTGGGGCTGATGTCGGGCAAAAATGCCGTGATCAATTTCATCATTCTGTCCACCTTTCTAAGTTTTCTGCTTTATCGGCGGGCCAATCTGGGCGACGGCGTGCCGTTTTCCAAGCAGGGCAGCCGGCCCCGCTGGGTGCTGTTCGGCGTGGCGGCCGGGCTGATTCTCATCATGGGTTCGTACGCCAATACCCTGTGGCACCTGGACCCGGCCAGCATGGATCTGGCGCCCGAGAAGGCGAAGTATTTCACGTTGCCGGCCGTGCTGCTGCTGATTCAAGTGGCGGCCGTGGTCGTGACCGTTGGCTTGACGCTGAAGAACAAAGGGAAGATGGCGCAGCTCTTTTATCTGGTGGTGACCGTCACCAATGTGACCTTTGTGCTGGGCGTCTACGGTTACATCGTCATGGCGGTGGCCAATCCGTTTTTACGCGATGTCGCCGTGACGCAATGGATGACGATGATCAGCGCGCTGGTCCTGCTCACCACGATCGACGTCTTTCTGTTCAAGGGGGCCAAGGAGGTCGGCCAGATGACCTGGGGCAAAATGCCCGTGCGCTCTCAATATGTGCTGATCTTTCTCTGTATCTTCATTGTGCAGTTGATCGGGCTGATGGGCTTCATCCGCTCGGGCCTGCGGGAGGATTGGCACATTTACGGCGTCCTCCGGGACACCTCTGAAGGCTCGTGGACGCCGGACAATCTGGTGATGGCCGAAATGGTCAGCATTTGCGCCATTCTTTTTCTTGCGGCGGTGTCGTTCCTCTTCTGGCTGGCCGGCGCCAGCGAAAAGAAGGGCAAGGAGGAGCATCAACCCGCGCCGGAACGGGCGACGCAACCGGCCCGGCGGTCATGAGCATGCCGTCATGAAAAGTTTTGCGTACGCGGTCCTCTTTACTCTTGGCGTCTGTCTGGTCTACATTTTGGTGGCGGCCAAGATCACGGACATCTCGGGCGGCAGCAAATCGGCGACGACGATCGCCGGGGTCAGCGCGGAGGCGGGGGAGTCGGTCTTTTGGGGCAAAGGCAAGTGCCATACCTGCCATTCGCTGGGCGACCAGGGCAGCGCCATTCGCGGCCCGAATCTCGGCGCGCATGGTGCGGAATTCCCGCTGCCCATCGGGCTTCGGGCCGAGGAACGAGCCAAGGAGCTGAGCGCCAAACTGGGCAAACCGGTGACGGCGGCGGACTATCTGGTGTCGAGTCATTATGACTCCGGGCTTTACGTTGTCGAAGGTTTCAAAAACGAGATGCCGACCGTTTGGAAGCCGCCGGTCGCGTTGACGGTGGACGAGATTCTGGCCGTCGATCTCTATTTGCAGGCCCAGGGCGGCGAGCCGAACGCCGACGAACTGGTGAAAAGCGAATATTTTCAGCAGATGAAAAAGGCCGCCTCATCGCTCTCGGCCGCGCCGGCCGTGGCGTTCCAACCCTATCTGCCGGGCGATCCCGAGCGCGGCAAGGGGCTCTTTTTCGACCCGAAAGGCAAGGCCTCCTGCGCCAAGTGTCATGCGGTCGGCGATCAGGGGGGCAAGGTCGGGCCCGAGCTGACCAACGTGGCGGGCACGCGCGATATCCACTACATTATTCAGTCGGTGCTCGACCCCAGCGCCGAGATCGCCAGCGGCTTCGAGCCCTTTCTGATCATGACCAAGGACGGCGAGCTGATCAGCGGCGTGAAAAAAGGCGAAACCGAAACGGAGATCGTCCTGGCCGACAGCGAGGGCGAGCTGCACAAAGTCGCCAAGGCCAAGGTCGAACGGATGAAGCAGCAGAGCAAATCGCTGATGCCGGAGAATTTTCGGGAATTGCTGTCGGTGGACGAGTTCCATGATTTGCTGGCCTATTTACAGACGTTGCAATAAACCGGTGAGCGGACGATGGTAAAACGGCGCATTTCGTTGTTTTGGTACGCGGTGATCACGATGATCATCGTCTACATCATCGTGGCGTTCGTGATTCCCACCGTATCGATGTGGATCACCGGACGGCCCTATCCGCTCCTCGTGCCGATGGCCTTGAAGGTCATCTACCTGGCGCTGGCGGCGATCGGCCTCACGATCTACATCACGATGTCGGAAGAGAACATCCGGGAATTTGTCGACCCGATGCAGCGGTTTCTCCG
>CAZJRH010000460.1:0-2801 GCA_964548215.1 uncultured Nitrospirota bacterium | reverse complement strand
CTGGCGACGACCTGATCGACGGCGATGCCTGGCTCAACGTCCGCATCGGTGGCGTCGATAAATTGGGAGCCTCGATCGGCAACAACATCAACAGCATGGAGGACATCCAGGCGCGCGTCTTTGCCGGCGAGGTCAGAGCGGCCGACCTGCACATCGTGCGCGAGATCAATTACTCGCTCGCGGAGGACTTCGACACCGCCATCTTCTCCGGCGCGCTGTTCGATCCCGTCAACGGCCAAGTAGGCTACGAGATCAGGGTCAATGGCACTCTGATAGATCTCGGCGCGGGACCCATTGCAGATCAGTTCACGATCCTCGACGGCGACATCGTCACGGTGACCGATCTCAACGCCATCGACGGCGTCGACACGCTGCGCAACATCGAGCGGCTGCAGTTCACCGATCAGTCGCTGGTCATCAACGGCGAAAACGATGAACCGCTTGGCCAGCTGACCATCGACGACACCACACCGACCGAGAATCAGCTGTTGACGGTAGCTGGGTTCTTCGATGATCCACTGACCGCGGCAAATGAGCGGACGGTGACGGATGCCGACAACCCCCTCGGACAGATCACCGGGCCGATCACCTACTTCTGGCAGCAGGAGGTGCGCGACGGGGTCTGGGAGGACATTCTCTTCATCAATGAAGCCCCCGAGACCGTGCGCGCCACCGGCCTGACTTTCACGCCGGGCGACGCGCAGGTTGGCTTGGCCCTGCGCGTCAGGGCCGTCTACAAGGACGCCAATGGCGTGCTGGAGACGGTGTTCTCGGCCGCGACCGCGCTGGTGGCAGGCGTCAACGATGCGCCGGTCGGCTCTTTGTTGATCAGCGATACGACACCGACGGAGACGCAAGCGATCGTCGGTATCCCGCAGTTCTCCGATCCCGATGGCATGACCACGTCGGTGCTCAGCTACCAGTGGCAGCAGGGAGCGCTCGGCGGCGGCGGCCCCTTCACTGACATCCCCGGCGCGATCCTGGCGCAGTTCACGCCCGGTCCGGGCCAAGTCAACCGCCAACTGCAACTGGTCGTCACCTACATCGACGACCAGGGCTTCACCAACAACGTGACCTCGGCGGTGACGACCGTCGTCGGCGACTTCATTCCGGCCAATGCTGGCGCACAGATCCTCACCGGCACCGAAGGCCAGGACATCATCTTCGGCGGCGCCGGCGCCGACAACATCAGCGGCCTCGGCGAGAACGACTTCCTCGACGGCGGCACTGGCGCCGATATTGTGAACGGCGGGGCCGGCGATGACACGATCATCGGCGGCACCGGCGATGACAATCTCGTCGGCGGCAGCGGCAATGACATCTTCAATTACCTGTTCGGCGACGGCGCCGACGCCGTGAATGGCGGGCTGGATTTCGATACCCTGAACATCACCGGCACGGCCGGCGCCAACACGCTTGATGTCATCTACAACGGCACGGCGATCACGCAGTTCGAGAACGGCACGCTAACGGGAGTGGAAGCGGTCACGGCCGATCTGTTCGCCGGCATCGACACGTTGACCTATGCCGGGACGACAGTTGGCATATCGGTGAACTTGGGCGCCGGAACCGCTTCCGGATTCATCTCGATTGCCAACATCGAGAACGCCACCGGCGGCACCGGCAACGACTCGCTGACCGGCAGCGCCGGCGTCAACGTGTTGAGCGGCGGCGCTGGTAACGACCTGCTCGGCGGCGATGCCGGCAACGACACGCTGAACGGCGATGCCGGCAACGACACGCTGAACGGCGGTGCCGACAACGACAGCCTCAACGGTGGCACCCAGAACGACCTGTTCGTGGCGGCAGTTGGCGATGGCAACGACACAATAAACGGTGGCACCCAGACGGACACCTACGACCTGTCCGCCACCACGGCGGGGGCGACCGTCACGACGACGACTGCGTCTAGCGCCGACATCGGCACCGACACGCTGACGGCCATCGAGAACATCATCGGCAGCCAAGGTGGCGACACGATCTCCATGGATGCCGCGGCCAACCTTATCGATGGCCAAGGCGGCAATGACACCATCATTGCCGGCGCGGGCAATGACACGGTTCTGGGTGGCGACGGCAATGACAACCTCAGCGGCGGCACCGGCAGCGATAGGATCATCGGCGGCGCCGGCAACGACGCCATGAACGGCGACGCTGGTAACGACTCCTTCGTGTTCGCCCCTGGCTTCGGCAACGATGTCATCAACGGCTTCGATGCCAATCCGGGTGGTGGCGGTCAGGATCTCCTCGACATCTCGGCGTTCGGCATCACTGCCGGCACCTTCGCGACGAGGGTCGGCATTGTCGACCTCGGCGCCAATACCCAGGTCACGATCGACGACCTCATCGCCGGCAATTCTGCGCTGACCATCCTGCTCAACGGAGTCAATGGCGTCGGCGCCAACGTCATCACGCAATCCGACTTCCTGTTGGCTTGAGGTCGGGCGAATTGGTCGGGCGAATTGAGGCCCCTTCTGGGCTGCACGGACAAAGCGCCTGCCGCTTACTCCAGGTGGCGGGCGCTTTGTTTTGCGAACCTCAACGTCACGCCGTTCCCCGCTCTAGACCAGCGTGACGGGCGCCGGTGATGCCAGCCCGCCTTCACGTGGCGCCCGCTGGCTGGCATCGGGACCGGAAAACCGTCAAGACCTTCGTGTCAGTTGTTCAAAGCCGTCACATTGACGAACCGCACGTTCAGTCCCGGCTTGCAATCGTTCAACCATGGCGCCCGTGATGACGCAATGGCGCTGGCTCGTCACTTGTAGCCAGCCCTCGCTCAAATGTCGCAAACTGGCCACGTG
>CAZJRH010000459.1:0-3754 GCA_964548215.1 uncultured Nitrospirota bacterium | reverse complement strand
CCTGATGCGGCGACGAGCCGTTGCACTCGATAATGCCCTGCACGGCGGCCTTTTCCTCCGGTGTGCAGACCGAGAGCAGGTGCAGCAACGGCAGGGTGATCTTGCCCTCGTGCAGGTCCTTGCCGAGGGTTTTGCCAAATTTGTCGGGATGCGCCGCGTAATCCAGGGCGTCGTCAGCGAGCTGGAAGGCGATGCCCAGCTGGCGTCCGAACTGCGTGAGCGCCGCGGTGCTGGCCACGGGCGCGCCGCCGATGATGGCGCCCAGCGCGCAGGTTGTTGAGATGAGCGCGGCGGTTTTGCATTCGATGATTTTGAAATAGTCGGTGTCGGCGATGTTGATGTTGTGGCGGTTGGAAAATTGCAGCATTTCCCCTTCGACCATGCGCCGGCAGGCGTCGGCGAGGGCGCTTTGAATCTCGCTGTTGCCCAGCCGGATGACCTGGTCGACCGCGCGCGTGTAGAGATAATCGCCGACCAGAATGCTGGCTTTGTTGCCCCACAGCATTCTGGCGGCCTCGTGGCCGCGGCGGATCGCCGCGTCGTCGAGCACGTCGTCATGCAGCAGGGCCGCGGCGTGGATGTATTCCACGGCGCTGGCCAAAAGCACGAGCCGCTCCCGCGGGACGCGGTCGTTGCAGAGCCTGGCCGATAGGATCATCAGCAGGGGGCGGATGCGCTTGCCCCCGCTGCTGAAGAGGTAGCCGGCTGCCTGATTGATCACCGGGGCGCAGGAATCGATCGATTGGCGGATATGGTGCTCAACCGCCTGCAACTCGTCCCGGCAGCCGTCCCAGATGTGATCGATGTCGGCGACACCGGCGGAGACAAACGGCGAGGGCCGATCGCCTACGGGCGGTCGAGACATAGGCGCATAGTAGGCTAGCGGCTTATCCGCTGTCAAGTCATAAGACGCCCCGAACGGGGCCGCTTGACAACAGCGGCGGTGATCCGCTATTCTGAAATTGAAAATCGTTATCATTATCAATTGAGGGCTTTCCATGCGGGCCAACCTGGGTTTGCTGCAATCGCAGATCGCCAAAAACCACCTGAAACTGACCCGGCAGCGCCGCGAAATTTTCGACGTGTTCGCGGGCATGGCGCGCCACGTCACGGCCGAGGAGCTCTACCGGGAGGCGTCGAGGAAGGGCCCCGGCATCGGCCTGTCCACGATCTACCGGACGCTGAACCTGTTCTGCCGCGTCGGCCTGGCCGAGGCCCGTCAGTTCGGCGACGGGCACACGCGGTACGATCCCATCTACAATAAGCACCACCACGATCATCTCATCTGCACCCGGTGCGGCAAGATCGCCGAGTTCGAAAACCTGGCGATCGAACGGTTGCAGGAAACGGTGGCCCGCAAGCATCGGTTCGTCATCCACAATCACAAGCTGGAATTGTACGGGCTCTGCGCCAAATGCCGGGAGATGTAGCGCGCCGCCGGGCGCATGGCTGACGCCGTCCCCCGCTCGGCGGGGGCTGCGCATGAGGGAAGGACGGGAGAAAATGGACGTGCGGATCGCGCTGAAATGGATGATTGGAATCCTGGTCATGCTGGCGCCGTGGGCGTCGTGGGCGGCGGAGGAATTGGTCGTCTATTCCGCCAGAAACGAGCAACTGATTCAGCCGGTCTTCCTGGCGTATACGAAGGAAACGGGCGTTCAGATTCGGTTCATCACGGACAAGGAAGGCCCCCTGCTGGAGCGCCTGAAGGCGGAAGGCGCGAATACCCCGGCGGATATTCTGCTGACGGTGGATGCCGGCAATTTGTGGCACGCCGCCCGGGAAGGCGTGCTCGCCCCGGTGACGTCACAGGTGCTGAAGGAAAATATCCCGGCCCATTTGCGGGATCCGGAGGACCGGTGGTTCGGTTTTTCCATCCGCGCCCGGACGATCGTCTACAACACCCGGACCGTGTCGCCCGCGGAGCTCTCCACGTACGAGGAATTGGGCGGTCCGAAATGGAAGGGCCGGCTCTGCCTACGCACATCGAAAAAAGTCTACAATCAATCGCTGGTCGCCATGATGATCGCGGAATTGGGCGAAGCGCGGACCCAAACGATGGTGGCGTCGTGGGTGCGGAACCTGGCGACGGATGTCTTCTCGGATGACACCAAGATGATGGAGGCGATCGCCGCGGGCCAATGCGACGTGGGCATTGCCAATACCTATTATTACGGGCGATTGATGCGGAAAGAGCCCGGTCTTCCGCTGGCCTTGTTTTGGGCCAACCAGAAGGATCGCGGGGTGCACGTCAATGTTTCCGGGGCCGGCGTCGTCGCCCACGGGACACGCAAGGCGGCGGCGGTCAAGTTTCTGGAATGGCTCTCGTCCGAGAAGGCGCAACAGCTCTTCGCGGATCTCGATATGGAATATCCCGTCAATCCCAGAGTCCGACCCTCTCCGACGGTGGCGGCCTGGGGGACGTTCAAGCAGGATCTGATCAATGTGTCCAAGGCCGGGGAGTTGCAGTTGCAGGCCGTCAAATTGATGGATCGCGCCGGCTACAAATAGGGGCGTCGGACACGGTCGGGGCCGGAGCGGGCGATTGTCGAGAGCAGTCCATTGGAGAATCGGCGCCGTCGTCATCGGGGCGGTGGTCTTCGCCCCGCTGGCGGTGGTCTTCGCCTCTTTTTTGAGGCCCGATGACGGCGTCTGGCGTCACCTTGTCGACACGCTGCTGGCGGAATTGCTGGTCAACACCGCCTGGCTGGTCGCCGGGGTCGGCTTGGGCACCGTTGTGCTGGGTATCAGCCTGGCGTGGCTGGTCGCGGCCTTCGACTTTCCGCTCCGAAAGTTTTTCGATTGGGCCCTCATGCTCCCGCTGGCGTTGCCGGCCTATGTCATTGCCTTCGTGGCGATCGGGCTCTTTGATTTCACGGGGCCCGTGCAGACGATGTTGAGGGCGTGGCTTGGGGCCGAGCGGCTCTGGTTTCCCCCCATTCGCTCCACGGGCGGCGTCATCGGGGTGATGACGCTGGCGTTGTATCCCTATGTCTATCTTCTCGCGCGAAACGCGTTTCTCACGCAGGGGCGGAGGGGGTTGGAAGTCGCCCAATCACTCGGGCACGACCGGCTGGGCGGTTTTTTCCGCGTCTCCCTCCCCATGGCCCGTCCCTGGATCGTCGGCGGCGTGAGTCTTGTCTTGATGGAGACGCTGGCGGATTTTGGGGCGGTCTCGGTGTTCAATTACGATACGTTCACCACGGCCATCTATAAAGCGTGGTTCAGCCTGTTTTCGCTGCCGGCGGCGGCCCAGCTCTCCTCCGTGCTGGTCTTGATGGTGTTCATTCTGCTGGTGGTCGAGCAACGCGTCCGGGCGAACATGCGCTATGCCCCGGCGGGGCGCGGCGCGATCACGGGCGATCGCGTTCGCCTCAACCGGCGGGCGGGCTGGCTGGCGTGCGGTTATTGCGCCGGGATTCTGCTGGTGGCATTTGTCCTGCCCGTGCTGCAGATCGGCGTCTGGGCCGTGTCGGTAATGGAGCGGGACCTGGATGGCCGGTATCTCGCCTTCCTCGGCCATTCGGTCGTGCTGGCCGCTGGCGCCGCCGTGTTGTGCAGTGGTTGCGCGGTGATTCTGATCTATGCCACCCGACATGGCGCCGCGCTCTGGCTCTGGCTGGTGACGCGGGTGGCCACGATGGGCTATGCCCTGCCCGGGACCGTGCTTGCCGTCGGCATTTTCATGCTCCTGACCTGGATGGATCGCCGGATCATCGAGTCGGCGAGCGCCCTCTTCGGCGTCCAGACGGGC
>CAZJRH010000458.1:0-4498 GCA_964548215.1 uncultured Nitrospirota bacterium | reverse complement strand
GCATGTCGCCGATGATCGAAGGCACGCTGGCCAAGGGAGCCAGAGTGGTGGTGGTCGATGACGTGCTGACCAGCGGCCGCGCGACCGAACGCACGATCAACATTCTGAAGGACGCCGGCTGCCAGGTGGTCAAGGTCATCGCGCTGGTGGACCGGAGAGAGGGCGGCCGTGAACACCTCGAAGCGCTCGGCCACACGGTGCAGAGCCTCTTCACGGTCGAAGATTTGCTGAAGGCGTAACGATGACGGGCCCTGCATCGCTGTCAATTCGTGCCGCAGGGGAACTGGCGCCATGACGTCACGCTGGAACGGCCCGACCGTCGCACAGACAAACTTCACCGGGCTTGGCCCCAAACGGCAGGGCAAGGTGCGGGATATTTACGATCTGGGTGAACATTTGCTGATGATCGCCACCGACCGCATCTCGGCCTTCGACGTCGTGCTGCCCGATCCCATCCCCGGCAAGGGCGCCCTGCTCACGCAGATGTCGGCGTTCTGGTTCAACTGGCTATGGGCGATGGAGGATGTCGTCCCACACCACATGATCACGACCAAGATTGAGGAATACCCGGCGGCCTGCCACCCCTACCGGGAGCAACTGGCCGGCCGGAGCATGCTGGTGCAGAAGGTCACCCCCCTGCCGGTGGAATGCATCGTGCGCGGCTATCTGGCGGGCTCGGGTTGGAAAGAGTACACGGCGTCAGGAACGGTGTGCGGTCTGCCATTACCGGCCGGACTGACGGAATCCGCCAAGCTGCCGGAACCGATCTTTACCCCCTCCACCAAGGCCGCCAGCGGCCATGACGAAAACATCACCTTTCAGGAGGCCGTGGCCTGCCTCGGCGACGCAACAGCCAAGGAGGTGCGGGAAGCCAGCTTGAAAATCTATCAGCGCGCCGCCGCCTACGCGGAGGAACGCGGCATTCTCATCGCCGACACCAAGTTTGAGTTTGGCATCGCACCCGACACCCGGCAGCTCGTGCTGATCGACGAGGTGCTCACCCCCGATTCCTCCCGCTTCTGGCCGAAAGACGGCTATCGCCCCGGGCGGTCGCAGCCGAGCTTTGACAAACAATTCGTCCGGGATGCGCTCCATGCGCTGGGCTGGACCACGCATCAGCCGCCGGCGCCTCATTTGCCGAAGGAGATCATCGCGCAAACGGTCGAAAAATATTACGAAGCACTGCACCGATTGACGAACGACACGGCCGCGTGAGGCCGGCACTCGCCGCGACGCCCCAAGGAGGGCTGCCATGAAAATCATCGTCAAACGTTCCACCCTGGAGCTGCTGCAGGGTGACCTCACGGAGCAGACCACCGAGGCGATTGTGAATGCCGCCAATACGACGCTCAGCGGGGGCGGCGGCGTGGACGGCGCCATCCATAAAGCCGGCGGCCCCTCGATTATGGAAGAGTGTAAAAAGCTGGCGCCCTGTCCGGTGGGAGAAGCCCGGCTGACCGGCGGCGGCAAGCTGAAAGCAAAATATGTGATCCATACCGTCGGCCCTGTCTATAAAGACGGCCGGCACAATGAAGCCCGGCTGCTGGAGAAAAGTTACCGCAGCAGCCTGGAGCTGGCCTCCAAACATAAAGTCCGTTCCATCGCCTTTCCCTCGATCAGCACGGGCGCCTACCGGTATCCGGTCGAGGAGGCCGCCCGCATCGCACTCTCGACGACGGGCGCCTACCTGCTGGAACATCCGGAGATCGAGTTGGTCCGGTTCGTCCTCTTCGACGAGAGAACCTTTAAAATGTACCAGCGCACGCTGGAAGAGCTCTCCGTCGGCGAATAACGTAGTCCTAAATGGGGTCAGAGAACATTTTTAACATTAAAATTTAATTGATAAAAATGTTCTCTGACCCCATTTAGCCCTTATGACTTCCCCGCGCTATCTGCTGGTACTCGATCAAGGCAGCACCAGCTCACGCGCCGTCCTCTATACTCGCGCCGGCCGGATCACCTATCTGGCCCGCACGCCGCTTCCTTCGCTGATTCCCGGCCCGGACCGGGTCGAGCATGATCCCAACCTGTTGCTGGGCAGCCAGCTCGCCGCGCTGCGTCGGGTACTGACCTGGCTGGGTAAAGACGGCGCCAAGCAGATCGCCGCGATGGGCATGACCAACCAGCGCTCGACCTTTCTGCTGTGGGACCGGCGCACCGGCCGCCCCGTCGGCCGCGCGATCAGCTGGCAGGATCGGAGCGGCGCGGCCATCTGCCGGGAAATGGCTCGCCGCGGGCCGATGATCCAGGCCCGCACGGGGTTGCGGCTGACGCCGCACTCCACCGTGGGCAAGCTCTCCCAGCTCATGCGCCATCGGCCCGATATACGGAAAAAAGCCAAGGCCGGCGACCTGCTCTTCGGAACGGTCAATACCTATCTCATTTGGAAATTGACCGGCGGCGCCGTTCATGCCACCGATCACACCAACGCTTCGCGCACCTTGATGATGAGCCTGTCGACGCGCGAATGGGATCCGGCGCTGCTGGACCTCTTTGACATTCCCTCCGCCCTGCTGCCCCCCATCCGGCCGACGGCGGCCTTGTACGGCGAGGCGCTCGTAGGCCGGCGGACGATTCCGATCTTCTCCAGCATCGGTGACCAGCAGGCGTCGCTAATCGGCCAGGGCGGCTATCGTCCCGGCCATCTGGCGCTGACCTACGGCACCGGCGGCTTTGCGTTGTGGAATATCGGCAAGCGGCCGCAGTCGCGCACCCGTTTACTCAGCACGATCGCCTGGTCGTCGGCCGATACGATGCACTACGCCCTGGAAGGCACCGTCAACAGCGTCGGCTCGGCCATCCTCTGGTTGAAACAGTTGGGGTGGATTCGCGAGCCGGCCGAAATCGACGCGCTGTGCCGGGCCTCCCGGCAGGAGGTCTCGGCCATCCCGTCGCTCTCCGGCCTCGGCTCGCCTCACTACGCGCCGGTGGAGACGGCCTTCTTCGGCTTGAACCGCCAGACCACGCGGGCCGATCTGGTCCGCGGCGTGATGACCGGCATCGCGATGTTGATGAAGGACAATTACGAGCAGATGTGCCGGGAGCGACACGGGCGGCCGCGGATCATCTCGGCCGGTGGCGGGGCGGCGCAGAGCCGGTGGCTGCTCCAGTGTCAGGCGGATCTTCTCCGGAAAGAGATTGCCCTGTCGAATGTCTACGAAACCACCTCGCGCGGCGCGGCCTATCTGGCCGGGCTGGCGTGCGGTTTTTGGGAGAATTTCGACGAACTCGATCGTTTGACCCGCCCGGCCGCCCGCTACAGGCCGAAATTGTCCACGCGCGAGGTCAAACAGGCCGAGCAGCAGTGGCGGCGGGCGCTCGAGTTAGCGCGGATGTGGACCACAAACTAGTGAATACCCCGCCTTTAGGGGGTGACGGCGAGGATGGTAGTTGCACAACGGCCTCCCGCATGGTATAGTTACCTCAGTTTTGACGAACCCCGAGGCGGTATCCCCCCGCAAGTCTGCAAGGACGATCCCTCCTCAGAAGCCGGTCGTCGATCTTCATCGATCGACCCTTTTTACTTCTTAACGGTTCTTCAATCCAGGCAACAAGCCTGAAGGGTTGAGTGCGATCGCGTCACTGACGCGGCGCCCCTCCTCTTCGTGTGTCTTGTTGCAAACAATACGGGACTGCGGTCCCACAGACGAAGGAGCAACACAGCGTATGCCATTTGAAACACTGGGGCTTGCCCCGGAAATTGTTCGTGCCGTCAAGGAAAAGAACTATCTCACGCCAACGCCGATTCAAGCACAGGCGATTCCGATTATCATGGAACGAAAGGATCTGATCGGCTGCGCCCAGACGGGCACCGGCAAAACAGCCGGCTTCACGCTGCCGATCCTGCACCGGCTCCGCGAAGGGAAATCACCCTCCCTCCGGGTCCTGGTGTTGGTCCCCACGCGCGAACTGGCCGCGCAGGTTTCCGACAGCATCAAAACCTACGGCCGCTACCTGCGGCTGAAGACGGCGGTCGTCTACGGCGGCGTCGGCTATGACAAGCAGATTCACGCGCTGCGAACCGGCGTGGATATCCTGGTCGCCACACCCGGCCGATTGCTGGACCATATGGGACAGGGGCTGGTGCGGTTCAACGCGCTGGAAGTGCTGGTGATCGATGAGGCCGACCGGATGCTCGACATGGGATTCATTCCTGACGTGCGACGGATCCTCAAGCAGGTGCCGGCCAGGCGCCAGACGCTGCTCTTTTCAGCCACCATGGCGCCGGAAATCCGGAAGCTGGCCGATGAATTCATGCAGCAGCCGGCGATGATCGAAATCGTTCGCCAAGGGACGCCGGTCAGCAACGTCCGGCAGATCGTCTATCCGATCGAGCGCGCCAAAAAGCGCGACCTGCTGGTCCATCTGATGGACCAGGAGAAGATGGGGCAGGTGCTGGTCTTTACCCGGACCAAACACCGGGCCGACCATCTGGCCGGCCAGCTCGAGCGTTTAGGCAAGCGGGCCGTCGCCATTCACGGCAACAAGAGCCAGAATG
>CAZJRH010000457.1:0-2105 GCA_964548215.1 uncultured Nitrospirota bacterium | reverse complement strand
TGTTCCAACAGTGTTCGGACATAGTCCCCTGCGGTAACCGGTGCGTACCGCGGCGGGTTACCCGCGCCTTGACAGGTCTCCAGGCACCGAATGATGGTCGCGCCCTGCGGGGAAACGAAGAACGGAATGGAAATGCGCGCTTTACCGCTCGCGTTGGCGGCACGATGCAGGTTGGAGGTGAAAAGATCATTGGTCCAAGTGGCCATCAGGTCACCGAGATTGACGACGAACGTATCGGGAATCGGCGGCACATCGATCCATTGGCCCGCGGAGTTGCGCACCTGCAGCCCACCCAAGGAATCCTGGGAGAGCAACGTGAACGCACCGTAATCTGTGTGTGGGGAAAAACTCCACTGCGAGCGCTTGGCTACGGTCGGATCGAGTGTTGGATAGTAGTTGATGATGGACACCACACCCAGATGTCGAAACATCGCATCGAAATAAGCCTCCGGCAGATCGAGGCTCAATGCGAACGCACGCGCCACGCGTTGGGCAAGCACGACGCGCGTGGCGAGGTGGGCCTTCATGAAAGAGGCGAATCCGGGCAGGACGCGCTCTGCGGGCCACTGGGACAAACCAGCGGCTCGCCAACCCTCTGCCGGCTCGTCGGGAAACAGCTCCCGGCTCATGATGAAGCGCTCTTTCAGATCAGGAGCCTTGTCCGGATTGGTTTCCGGATCAATGCCGCCCACGCGCATGAAGCCCGGCGCACCCGTACCCTTGGCGTGCAACGCCATCTTCTCCTCGAGTGGCAACTCGAAGAAGCGATGGCCCCAAGCAACGGCCTCGTCGAGTTCGGCGGCTGGGATGCCATGGCCGGTGAGATAGAAGAATCCGACATCGATGCACGCCTTGCGAAGTTCCCGTCCGACGCGGTGGCGCGCGGCCAGGTCACTGCCCTGGACGAACGGCGAGATGTCGATGACCGGAATACGCTTGAGCACATCACGCTCGATGTCGAAGCGATCATCGCGGCGAAGGTAGCGGTTGTCGAAATCATCGTAGAGATCGACTTCGCCGTCTTTGATGGTCTCGATCATTTTCATCTCCGCTCGATCAACGCCAGATCGCTGCAGTGTGGTATTGCGTGTCGCTTGTTGTCAAGAAGGAGCGGAAGGGGAAAACGCCCTTCCTAAGCGTACTTCGGGCCGCTCCTGTGCAGGAATTGAGCACGATGTAAAGCGGGTTACGGGTTAAATTAGAGACGACCGTTCACAACGAGCGGTGACATGAGGAACGTCCCAATGGCTGCGCACCGTCCTACCGTAAATGTCGTCGCGACCGGCGGCAGTATTTCGAGCATTGGCCCGCATCGTCTCGACTATATCCTGTATCCCGAGCTGGGACAGCGCTTGAGCATCGAGGAAATGCTGGCACGCATTCCTGAAGCGAACGATCTGGCCGAGGTGCAGGCAGAGAACCTGATCCGGATCGGCAGCACCTCGATAGGGCCCACGGAGTGGCTGCAACTCGCCCAGCGCATCAATTCGCTCTTCGGTACCGAGCATCCGCCACAAGGCGTGGTGGTCACTCATGGCACGGCCACGCTGGAGGAAAGCGCCTATTTCCTGCATCTCACGGTCAAGTCCGAACGCCCGGTGGTCGTCACCGGGGCGATGCGGCCACCCACGGCGCTGGGCACGGATGCGGACCTGAATTTGCTGGATGCCATCCGTCTGGCCGCCTGCCCCGGGGCCGCGGGCCGTGGCGTGCTCACGGTTCTGAACAACGAAATCCAGAGTGCGCGCGATGTGACGAAGACCAATTCCTTCCGCGTGGAAACGTTTTCGAGCCGGGAGCTCGGTTTCCTGGGGTACGTCGATTCCGACGGGCAGGTCCTGTTCTACCGCGACGTCACCCGCCCGCACACCACGGCAACTCCCTTCGACGTGCGCGGCAAGGAATCGCTGCCGCGCGTCGATATCGTGTATGCCTACGGCGGCGCCGATGGCGTGCAGATCGATGCGCTATGCAAGCATGGGACCGACGGCCTGGTGCTGGCGGGTTTTGGCGGCGGCACCTATCCCGGCCCCTTTCTGGAAGCGGGCAAGCGCGCCGTGCAGGCGGGCATCCCGGTGGTGCTGGCGAGCCGCGCCCCCGCCGGG
>CAZJRH010000456.1:0-5328 GCA_964548215.1 uncultured Nitrospirota bacterium | reverse complement strand
AAGAGATCGCCCGACTGGCTGTCGGGCATGACGGTCTGCACGCGGACGACGGGCGACTCCGCCTTGCCCGAGGGCTTCAGCCCGTCAATGGCGCGAAACGCGATCTCCGCGGGCCGCGCAGCGACGCCGTTGCGCACATCGCCGTTGACCGGCGCCTTCTCCTGCGCCAGGTCGCTGTAGCGGACGATGGGTTTCTTCTCGGCCGGGTCGCTCATGCGATTGTCGCAAACTGGCCGTTTTTGGCCACTTTCTGCGCCAGCGCCCCGTCGATTCGGGAGGCGCGGGCCATGGAGCCCGCCAGCAGGCAGAGGTCGCACAAATTGTTGACCACGCGCGGAATGCCCTTGCTGCTGTCGTGAATCAGGTAGATCGCGTCGGTATCGAACAGCCCGTCCGACCCGCCGGCCGCCTTCAGGCGGCATGTGATGTAGCGTTCGACGTCGGGCAGATCCAACGGCGTCAGGTGATATTGAATGCCGATGCGCTGCGCAAATTGGGGAATCTCCTGCAGCCGCTCCCGCAACTCGGGCTGCCCCAGCAACACCAGCGTCATGAGGAACCGGTCGTTGCGTTGAAAATTCAGCAGCAGCCGTAATTCTTCCAGAATCTGCAAATCCCGGACGGCCTGCGCTTCATCCACCACGAGCACGCTCGAGATTCCCTTCTGCTCGTTCTCCAGCAGATGATCGTTGAGCCGGTGCAGGATGGCAATCTTCCGTTTCGCGGTGGCGCTCACGCCAAACTGGTAGAGAATTTCCTGCAGAAATTCAAGCACGGAAAATGACGGATTGGTGATCAAGGCGACATTGTATTCCCCGCCCTTCAATTGTTTGAGAAATTCACGCGACAGGAGGGTCTTCCCGCAGCCAACTTCACCGGTCAGCATCGCCGCCCCCTTGCGCTGTCTGACGGCGTAGAGCATCCGGTGCAGCCCCTCTTCGTGCTGGCTGGAGGGGAAATAAAACCGCGGATCGGGCACGTTTTCAAATGGCAGGCGTTGAAAACCCCAATATTCGACGTACACGTGCCATCCCCTCTGTTGAGTGCCGGGCCCCAGGCGACGCTTCAAACCGTTCGCATGTGACTGGCTTCTAAAGGAAAGATAGAGGCGATCCCCAATCCTGTCAAGGTACACCCCCTGCCTGGTACTGGTAAAGTTTGGAATCAGAGAAGATCAACTTGTCTAGAATAGGCCCGTTCGCCCTGAGCCTGTCGAAGGGCGAGGCCGTTCATGGTTCGACACGCTCACCATGAACGGTCTTTCGAGAGCCAAATTTTACCAGTACCCTCCCCCTGAATATATTGACATGCCTGCCATCCTTCCCATATGGTAGGCAGGCTCGATCGACGAGCCTCACGCATGCCTCCCACCGGCACGGCCAACCACCTCCGGCACCTGTCCCGCCGCCACCTCTGGTATCCCTTTACCCAGATGGCCGAGTGGAACACGGAGCCCCCGCTGATCGTCACCCGGGGACGGGGCTCCTATCTGTGGGACCAGGCCGGCCGCCGCTATCTGGACGGCACGTCGTCGTTGTGGGTCAATCTGCACGGCCACCGCCATCCCCGCCTGGACCGGGCCGTCCGGACCCAGCTCGCCCGGATTGCCCATTCCACGTTGCTGGGGATGAGCCACGCACCGGCCATTGAACTGGCCGGCGAGTTGATCAAGCGGGCCCCGAAGGGATTGACGCGGGTGTTCTATTCCGACAATGGCTCCACGGCCGTGGAAGTGGCGCTCAAGATGGCGGTGCAATTCTGGCAACTGTCATCAAAGAAGGCTGGCGCCAGAAAACGGCGGTTTGTCTCCTTTGCCAACGCCTATCACGGCGACACCATCGGCGCCGTTAGCGTGGGCGGCATCGATCTGTTCCAGCGCCGCTTCAAACCCCTGCTCTTTCCCGTCGAGCGCGTCCACGCCCCCACCTGCTATCGCTGCCCGCTCAAGCTGCGCTATCCGGAATGCGGCCTCGCCTGCCTCGACCAGCTCGAGACGGTGCTCAAACGGCGCCGCGACCGGATCGCCGCCATCGTCGTGGAGCCGTTGGTGCAGGCCGCGGCCGGAATGCTCACGGCGCCGCCGGGCCATCTACGGCGGGTCCGCGAACTGGCCGACCGCCACGACGTGCTGCTGATCGCCGATGAAGTGGCCACCGGTTTCGGCCGCACGGGCCGCTTCTTCGCCTGCGAGCATGAGCAGGTCACGCCCGACGTGATGGCGGTGGCCAAGGGGCTGACGGGTGGTTACCTGCCGCTGGCCGCCACACTGGCCACCGAACGGATCTATCGCGCCTTCCTCGGCCCCTACTCGGCCTTCAAGACCTTCTTTCACGGCCACAGCTACACCGGCAACCCGCTCGGATGCGCCGTGGCGCTGGCCAACTTGAAGATCTTCGACCGCGAACAGACGCTGCGGCATCTGCAGCCGAAGATCGACGCCGTGCGCCGGGCGCTCGCTCCGATTCGCGAGCTGCCCCATGTGGGCGACGTGCGTCAGCTCGGTCTGATGGTCGGCATTGAACTGGTGCGGGACAAGGTGACCCGGGCGCCCTACCCGTTGACCCGGCGGATGGGCCATGCGGTCTGCCAGGCGGCGCGCCGGGAGGGATTGTTGACGCGGCCGCTGGGCAACGTCATCGTGCTGATGCCGCCGCTCTCGACGAGCCGGCGGTTGCTCCGGCAAATGGTCGGGATTGTCGGGCGGGCGATTGAAAAGGTAACAGGATCGGCGTAGGGGCGTCGAATGTACGGGCGGGTTTGAAACCCGCCCCTACGATACGGGCTTGGTCATACCGTTCTGATAGCCGTTCATAATCCGGTCCTGGTCGAGTTTGAGCGCCTGCGCATACTGCAGCAAATAACTGCGGACGAACACCGGGTTGGGCAATTTGCCATGTCGGTCTTCTTCCAGGTGATGCAGATATGTGATGTTGATGCGGGTCAGGTTGGCGATGGTCTGCAGCGACACCCCCAGTTGCTCCCGCAATCGCTTCAAATCCCGGCCATACAGCACATCGGGAATCTCCACGTCCGCGGGCAACGGCGGCGCCGCTGTGGGCGGGCCGGCCGGTGCTGTCGCGCCGTCGGGCATCCGGGCCTGCGCGGCCAGCCACGTGTCGTATTCCCGCCGCCGCTCTGGATCGCTCAGCGTCCGGTAGGCTTCTTCGATCTTCGCCATCACTGCCTGCCGCTCATTGGCGTTGAAGAGCGAATAGGTCGCCAGCGATTCCGGGCCGTAGGTTCGCTTAGCCAGCTCGTAGGCCCGGATAATCTCGCCCTGGCCGGCCGTGGCCGCCACTTCCAGCAGGCGGTAAAGATTTCGCTCAGTCGTCACGCGTCACATCGGGAGCTAGGAGCGCAGGATGAAGTCGATGTTCAATTGCTCTTTCTTGACCAGACTCTGGGCGACCTTCTCGACGCAGCGGGCCGCGCTGCAATAGGGATATTCCTGCATCAGCGGCCGCTTGTGCCGGGCGGCCAGCCGCACGGTGTCGTCAAACTCGATGTAGCCCAGGTATTCCACGTCGATGCCAAAATATTTGCTGCAGGAGCTGCGCATCGAAAAACCCAACGCGATGTCGTCCTTGCTCCGCACCTGGTTGACGACCAGCTTGGGGCGAATCGCCCTCAGCGACTCCGTGAGCCGCGCGCCCAGCTCCGGGTTGATCGTTTTGATGTGCGAGACCAGATCGTGCGGCGTCCTCAGGCCGAGGTCGTTCTTCTGATCCATCGCCTGCGTGATCAGCGCCCGCATCTCGGGATCGCGCGCCACTTTCTTGAACTTGCGGAAATAGACGCTTTTGATGAACCGGTAGACGTTCTCGATCGAGCCCGGTTCTGGCACGACGGCGAGCAGGCCGTTGCCCGCGCTCAGGAAAAAATCGAGGATGGTGAACGACGTGCCCGCGCCCAGGTCGAGGATGATGTAATCGACGTCGAGCGTCTGCACCTGGCGGATCAGCCGCATTTTCTCCTTGTAGCGCGGATTGGCGATTTCCAGAAAGTCCTGCGCCCCGCTGATGAGCCGGAGATTTTCGATCCCGGAGTCGACGATGACATCCGAGAGCCGCTTGACCTTCTCCTTCATAAAATCGGAGAGCGTCTGCTCGGGATAGGGCAATCCCAGGGCCGTATGGAGGTTGGCGCAGCCCAGATCGGCGTCCACCAGGATGACCCGCTTGCCCATCTTGGCCAGCGCAATGCCCAGACCGGCGGCCAGGAAGGTCTTGCCGGTGCCGCCCTTGCCGCCGCCGATGGCGCAGATTTCACGCGCAGGGGCCAATTGATCATGAAAGAGCGAGCCGGTCGCGGGTTGGGGCGTGTTCATGCGCTTCCATTGTATCGTGTTTCCCGCCATTTTCAAGCGGAATTGCCCCGGTGACGGCGCCGCGTTGCCACAACCATGCGCTTTGTGTTACAACCTCCCGTCAGATGCCGATTCCCTCACGTGACCGTTTCCGCCTGTGGCTGCTCATGCCCAGCCGGACCACCATTATCAGCAAATTGGGCAACAAACTGCGCCGGTGGTTTCACTGCACGCTCAACCCCGCCTACATCGAACAACAGCAGCAATTGCGGGAGGGCGAGTGCGTGCGCTGCGGCCGGTGCTGCCGGCTCGTCTTTAAATGCCCGTTTCTGGGGGGCACGGACGAAAACCCGCTCTGCCTCATTTATGAAAAGGGGCGGCCGTTTCAGTGCGCCGCCTTTCCGATCGATCCGCGGGATCTGGCCGACGTTGATTTTCAGTGCGGCTACAGCTTTGCCGTGCCGGACGAACTGGCCGGCGGCGGTCCGTCCGCGCCGCTTCGCCCGCGCGACACGGCGCCATTCCCCTACCCCGTCTATCGGGCGTAGGGGCGGGTTTCAAACCCGCCCCTACCTGACCAACAAATCGCCTGGGACAGCCCCGTTCAATAATGCCACCGCCCGGTGACCGTCAGGAAAATACTCGATTTGGTTCAGGGCGGCGTAATCCTGCTCAATCCGGAATACGTGCCGCAGCGGTAGGTCGAGGGCATGGCAGAGAATCACCCGATTGACGCCGCCGTGGGCCACGAGCAGCACCGACCGGCCCGCATGCTCGACGAGCAGACGGCGCGCCAGTGGTATGACCCGCTCCTCGACCTCGCGATAGCTCTCCCCGCCGGGCGGCCGGGAATCGCTTGGATCTGAAAGCCACTGCCGCCATTCGTCGGGATAACGCGCCTCGGCCTCCCCGTACGTCAGCCCCTCCCAGCGGCCGAAATGCTTCTCCCGTAATGCCGGTGAAAGGGTGAGAGGAATGTTCCGCCGATCGGCCACCAGCCGGGCGGCCGTGGCGGCTCGCTG
>CAZJRH010000455.1:0-2366 GCA_964548215.1 uncultured Nitrospirota bacterium | reverse complement strand
GCAGCTTGCCGGCCATGATTGAGATGAAGACGATGTTGTCGATGCCAAGGACGATCTCGATCGCGGTCAAGGTGACGAGCGCGATCCAGGCTTGCGGGTCGGTCAACCACTCCATGGCGACTCCTTTGTGACAGTGTTGGGCGGTGAGGGCGGCGCTGTTCTGTATATGCCAACGGCGCGTGATGAGTCAATAGGACGCTCGGGCGCGAGCCGGTGGAGGCGAGGGGGTGAGGAGGGCCGATCTGATTCGAAGACGAAGCCGGCGCGCTTAGCCGAGCGCGCGGTCGTAACGCTCGCGCCGGCGCTGGGACGACAAAATCACATAAGCCTCGGCGATGCGATGAAAGAGCGTTTCGAGCCGGGGCCGCAACTGTTCGCAACCGTCTTCCTGCGACCGGTCAGGGTGATAGGTCTTGGTGAGCGTGTAATAGGCCCGCTTGATCTCGTCGGCCGTGGCGTTGGGGGAGACGCCCAGCACGTCGTAATGATTTTGCCCTTTCAGCGCGTCGTGGGCGGCGATCACGGATTGCGTGGCGCCGTTCGCCTTGACGGGCGGGGGCGACGCGCGCTGGGCCTCAATGGCGGTTTGGGGGGAGTCGGTCTCGGCAATCGACGCGATGAAGCGCTGAAACTCCTCCGGCGCCTTTTGCAGCGAGACGCCGACGCCGTATTGGTTGAAATGCCCCCTGGTCGCGGCCTGGCCGCGCGCGGCCCATTGGACGTGGCCGATCAGGTGGAGCGTCGATCCGGTCGGCAGGGTCAGCTTGATTCCGACGGCGCGGCCCGGAGCCAGGGGCGCGCTGGTTTCGATCAGGATGCCGTTCGCCGACACGTCACCCGTGAAGGCGATGTTCTGGCCCGGGACGTCGTCGAGCGTCAGATAGAGGCGGCGTGGCGTTCTGGGATGTTTTCGTCGTTCCATGACGGGCGCGGTCCGACCCTCCATGGATAACGATAAACGAGGGATGGCGCGCTGTCAATACGCGCGCGCCGCCGGCGTGCGTCCAACGGACGCCCCAGAATCGTCACTGGTCAGACGGCATCCAACGCGTCTTCCCGTTCAAATTCGAGAATTACGCCGTCCAGCCGGGTGATCACCAGCCGCCCGTCGCGCAGTTCCATCTGTGCCTTGTCCCTGGTGACGGCAAAAATCCGCTGGCCGCGCATGCGGATCGTTTCGGTCATTCTGGTTTCCACCCTGGCGGTGCGGCCGTCTGGCGCGATCCGGATGGAGGTGTCCGTTCGTTCAAAGCGGTAGTCCTCAATGTCCTCGTACCCTTCGTCCAATTGCTTGGCATATTCCTGCTTGTTCCAACGGAATCGCTGCGGGCCCTCCGGCCCCGGCGCCTCCAGCGTGATGACGATATCGTCCGAGAAGTGGGCGATCAACGCCTTGGTGTCCAACGAGCGGGCGGCCCGGTCGAGCGTGTCCAGCAGCGCCGTCACCTGCGATTCGGTGATCTGCGCCTGGCCGGCGGCCTGCGTGGTCAGCATGAGCGCCGCCGCGCAACCAGCCAACGACCATCCAATACCCGCCCATCGGCTTTGCATAGTGTGGTCCTCGGAGAGAAGGTGAGGCATCCTATCGCTCCGGGAAATGGGAGTCAATCGACGGCGACGCGCTGCGATGCGTCGAATCCCGCGGTGTTCGCCGAGGAGGCCGACCCGCCGATTACTCGGTATACAACAGCAACTCGAGACCGATCAACAGCACCAGCGCGGCCCACGCCACCTCCCATCGGGCCCGTTGCTCGGCCGAAGGGGCGCCGGAGAGTTCCGGCGCCAGCTTGACCAGCCCTGCCAGGATCGCCGTCGTGCCCATGATCCGATGGTGCAGTTGAATCAGGTGAATGTCGCCCTCGGCATAATGCATGTGGGGCAACAGCAGCGCGCCGCCGATGATGGCCAGGAGCGGCAGCGGCCAGCGCCACGCCGGATGCGTCAGCCACCCCTGCTGCCGGCGCCATTCGATCGCGCCGATCGACAGCAGCAGCGCCGCATAGGCCTTATGCTGGATCGCCTCCCAGTCGCCGACGAGGAAGGGCTGGATGAGGCCGTCCGCCAGCGACCAGGTGTCGATGTCGCTCCAGACGAGCAGCCACACGCCGGTCCCCAGCAGCCCGATCGACGGCAGCCATCGCATCCATCGCCATCGGTCCGGCGACAACGCATTGCGAAACTCGCCGATGGCGAGCATCACCACGAACCATCCGGCCAGGTGATGGCTGAATTCCGAAAATTCCTTATCGGACGGGGGGCGCGGGAGGGTATCCGGGTGATGGTGGAGGATCTCCTCGGCCCCGAAGGCGCCCCACGGCGCGCAGAGCGCCCACGCCAGCAGCAGCCACCAACGTGATCGATGAGGG
>CAZJRH010000454.1:0-4360 GCA_964548215.1 uncultured Nitrospirota bacterium | reverse complement strand
CCGCACCGCCTGCTGGCAGATGATCGGGCCGGTGTCCAGCTCGGCCGTCACAAAATGGGCCGTCACACCGATATAGTCGACGCCCTTGTTGAGGGCCTGCTGATAGGCCCTCGGCCCCGGGAAGGCGGGCAGCAGCGACGGGTGCACATTGATGATCCTGCCCTCGTAATGGAACACGAATTCCGGCGAAAGAATTTGCATGTAACGCGCCAGCACGATCAGATCAATCCGCTCCCGGTCCAGTCGCGCCAGCATCCGCTGCTCGTGCCGGTGCTGGTTGTCCGATGGGATGTGAACGAACGGAACGCGAAACTTGCGGGCCAGCGGCCTCAGGTCGGGCTGATTGCCGATCATGACGGCCACGCGGGCCTTGATGGCGCCCCGCCGAACGCGCTGCAGAATTTCCTCGGCGCAGTGGACTTCCTTCGTCACCAGCAAGGCCATCGTCTTCGGGCCGACGGGCGTCGGCGGCGTGTAGACGATGCCCATGTGAATCTGACCGGCAACGTCCTGCAGCCCGCGTAAAAATGAGGACAACGGACCTCGCAGCCCACGCATGTCCACCACCATGTTCATGATCAGATAATCGTCGAGAATGCGCTGATCGATATCGACGATGTTGAGGTTGCTGCGGAACAGGTAGTCGGTCACCGCCGCGATGATGCCCTTGCGGTCGGGACCCGCCACCCGGATTCTGGCCAGTTGCGGACCCGCCGGCGCGCGGCGGCGCGTGGTCACGCCGGCCGCCCGGGCAGGGTGGCGATCATCCGGTCCGCCGCCTCCAGCGCCTGAAGTATGCAATCGGGCACCGACACGCCGCGCAGGTAATTGCCGATCAGCGTCAGCGTCGGCCATTTTTCGATCGATTGCTCGATGGTCTTCAGCCGGGCCGCATGCCCGATGACGTATTGCGGAATGGCCCGGGGCCACCGCGCGACGCGCGCCAGAACCGGCGCGCCGGTCACGCCCAGCCATCGGCGCAATTCCTCCAGCGTCACGGCAACCAATTCCGCTTCCTCCCGCTCGACCAGCTCGGGCCGCTTAGCGCCGCCCAGATAATTGGTCAGCGCCACCATCCCTTCCGGCGCCCGCCCGGGGAAAATCGTCGAACTCCAGAGCGATCCCAGCAATTGCGACCCTTCCCGCCTGGGAAGCATACAGCCGAAACCGTCCAGGGGATGGCCGACGTCGGCGCGCCGAAAGCCGAGAAAGACGACGGCGATGGGCGCATAGGGCACACTCTGCAGCCCCCGGCTCGCCTGCGGCGCGAACGGCTCCAGCAACGCGGCGGCCGCCCCGGCCGGCGTGGCCAGCATGATCGCGGCGGCGCGGTATTGCCGCGCGCCGCCCGCCTCCTCGACATCGACCGACCAGCCGTCGCTCTGAGTCTGCAACCGGACGACCCGGCTCCCGGTGCGCAGCCCCTCCCCCAGCACCCGCCCCATGGCCGACGGCAGTTCGGCGACGCCGTCCCTGAATGAAAAGAGCCGCCGCTTCATGGGGCGCTCGGAGGCGTTTTTGGGGCGGCGGCCGGTCATCTGAGTACTGAGGGCCCCCATGACGATGCTGCCGCGCTCCCGTTCCCATTCGACCAGCCGGCTGAAGGTGCTCTGCATCGACAATCGCTCCGGGTCGCCCGCGTAGACGCCCGAGACGAACGGATCAAATCCGTAATCCAGGAGTTCCCGGCCCAAACGCCGGGTCACGAATTGGGCCACGCTCTCCTCCTGGTCGCCGCGCATGCGCGGAATCAACGGCTCGGCCAACAGGCGGAGTTTTGCGCCGGCGCTCCAGATGCCCGTTCGCGCAAAATCGATCAGCCCCAGCGGCAGCGGGCAGAGACGCCCGTCCTTCATGAGGTACCGGCGACGGGCAAAGCGGTTGGCATCCACCTGGCAATCGGCCAGTCCCAGCCGTTCACACAGGCTGAAAATTTCTGAATGATGGGTCATCAGGCTGGTGGGGCCGTGCTCGAAGAGAAAGCCGTCCACACGCTCGCTCCGCATGAGCCCGCCGATCCGGTCGCCCTGCTCCAGCAGCAGGACCGAGCGTCCCCGTTCACGCACCCGGTCGGCAGCCGCCAGACCGGAAATGCCTCCACCGATTACAATGACGTCAACGCGCTGGGGAGCGGTCATGACGCGCTCAGGTCGACGACGTCATCTTCGCGCCGGCTTCCAGCACGATGGTCTTGAGCGCCTCGATGAAACGGGGCGCGCCGTTCAGCGATGGCGCCCGGTAAAATTCGGTGATGCCCAGCTTGTGGGCCATCTCCTTGTAGAGGATGTCGATCTCGTAGAGCGTTTCCAGATGATCCGACACGAAGCTGACCGGCACAACCAGGACGGTCTTGACCCCGCGCCGGGCTAAATCTTCCAGCAGTTCTTCGGTTGAGGGGCCGATCCATTTGAGCCGGCCGACGCGGCTCTGGTAGCACAGATGGACGCGATGCTCGTCATAGCCGAGCGCTTTCACGGTCAGCCGGAGCGTCGCTTCGATCTGGCGCTGATACGGGTCGCCCTTGCGGATCAGTTTTTCCGGCAGGCCGTGCGCGGAAAAGACCAGATGCACCCGCTCGTGCGGCGGCGCGATGGCGGCCAACCCTTCGCGGATCCGGTCGGCCAGCGCGTCGATGTACCGGGGATGATCGTGCCACTGCTCGACAAAATGGACCGACAGGCGGCGGGCCGCCGGCTGGCGCAGCAGGCGCCGGACTTCCGAGAAGGCGGATTCGGTGGTGGCCAGCGAGTACTGGGGATAGAGCGGCAGCACGATGCATCGTTTGACGGCAGCCGCCAGGATCGTGTTGACGCCCGTGTCGATCATCGGATGCCAGTAGCGCATGCCGATCAGGCATTGATAGACGCCGTGCGGCGCCAGCGCCTGCTCCAGCAGGCGGGCCTGTTCCTTCGTGTGGTCGAGAATCGGCGATTTGCCGCCGATGAGCCGGTAAAAATCGTGCACGACCGGCGCCCGCTTGCGCGCGATGGAGGCGGCGATCCGGTTGCGGATCCACTGCCCGACCGGATAGTCGATGACGCCGGGATCGCGGAATAGGTTATACAGAAACGGCTCCACCGCCTCGATGGAATCGGGGCCGCCCAGATTGAGCAGCAGCACGGCGGTGGATGGACCCGGCGGCCGCCTGGGCGTCAGCGTCAGGGAAATCGGCGAGGCATGTTCGTCGGCCATCGGCCGTTCAGTCCGTTCCCGCGCCGTGAAAGCGGGGGCTTTCGTCGTGCACGGCCTTGACCATCGCGACGGCGTGCTCGGGCGGCACATCGGGCAGAATCCCGTGGCCCAGATTAAAAATATGGCCCTCGCCCCGGCCGAATCGCTCCAGGATCTTCACCACCTGCCTGCGAATCTCCTCGACCGGCGCATAGAGCGTGCATGGATCCAGATTGCCCTGCAGCGCCACCTTCTGACCGATCAGCCGGCGAGCTTCTCCGATGTCGATCCGCCAGTCGAGGCTGATGACGTCGGCGCCCGTGTCGGCCATGCGTTCCAGATAACTGGCGCCGCCGTTCACGTAGAGAATCACCGGGATGCCGGCGCGCCGCAAGCCGGCGATCACCTGTTGCGTGTAGGGAAAGGCGAACTCGGCATATTCCGACGGGGCGAGCGCGCCCGCCCACGTATCGAACAATTGCACCGCATGCACGCCCGCTGCAATCTGCGCATTCAGGTAGTCGGTGACCGTCCGGGCGAGCTTGTCCAGCAGGGCGTGCAGCAATTTGGGATTCTCGAAGAGGAGCCGCTTGATGCCGTAGAAGTTTTTCGACGTCTCCCCTTCGATCATATAGGTCGCCAGCGTGTAGGGCGCGCCGGAAAATCCCAGCAACGGCATGCGGCCGTCGAGCGCGCGATTGACCTGACGGATCGCCTCCGGCACAAAACCCATGGTCTGTTCGGGGTCGGGAATGCGCAACCGCTCCAGGTCGGCCGGCGTCCGGATCGGCTCGGGCAGTTGCGGCCCTTTGTGCTCGGTAAAGACGACTTTCATCCCCATCGCCTCCACCGGGATGAGGATATCCGAGAAGAGGATCGCCGCATCCACGCCCAGCGTGTCCAGCGGGGTCAGGGTCGCCGCCGTCGCCAACTCCGGCCGTTTGCAGAGTTCCATGAAACTGACCTGCTTGCGGAGGGCCCGGTAGGCCGGAAGATAGCGGCCGGCCTGGCGCATGATCCACACGGGCGTGCGGTCCACCGGCTGCTTGCGGCAGGCCCGCAACAACCGGTCATTCTTCAATGGTGGCATCGACGACTCATACAGCCAGGCCGTCATGGTAGGGAATTGCTCCACGCGCTGTCAAGAAACTTCCTGTGTCACGACAGCAGCGCGCGCCGGGGATTGGCG
>CAZJRH010000453.1:0-1657 GCA_964548215.1 uncultured Nitrospirota bacterium | reverse complement strand
ATTCAGATAATGGTTCTGAATTCATTAACTGGCATTTCTTAAGGATGACTCAGAGAAAGAAAATCACTTTTACCAGGTCTAGAGCCTACAAAAAGAATGACCAGGCTCATATTGAACAGAAAAACTTTTCAACTGTCCGTAAAATCATTGGCTACCAAAGACTGGAAACAGAAAAACAACTGGCAACCTTAAACAAAATTTACCGGCTGCTTTCTGATTACTTAAACTTTTTCATCCCTACCTTAAAACTTGTGAGAAAAGAACATATTGGTTCTAAAGTGAAAAGGATTTATGACAAAGCTAAAACCCCTTACCAAAGAGTTTTAGAACACCCTGAAATTGGTAGTGAAACAAAAGTTGCTTTAAGGAGTAAATACCAAACTCTAAATCCTGCTGCCCTTTTAAGAGAGATCAGTAAGTTAGGTCGGGAGTTAGTTAAGCGTTAATCTGTTGGAGTATATTTTGGTTGATTTAACAATGCTCCGTTTGGAGTAGGTTTTTATGTGATTTAATGCGGCTAAAGTCTTGTCTCATACAAGATGAGCATGAAATAGCTGGTAATTCTAATACAAGATGAGCATTTAGAAGCTGGGGTTTTGTAAAATCATAGGTCATGAATATTACTATGATTGATACAAACTTAAATGATTTTAATGCTCTGGGAAAGTTCCTGGAAGGAGTACCAAAAATTGAGTTTTCAGGTACTTCTAAAAAGGAAAAATATGACTGGGTTAAAGAGGTTTTAAACAGGTTTAGTTTTAGACATTTAAGTAAAGGTGAAAGAGGTGGGGTCAGGGAATATATCCAAAAAGTTACCGGTTACTCCGCGGCCCAGATGAGCAGGTTGATAGTTAAGTATTTGCAAGGTAAGCTGGTGTTTGTTGATTACCAACGGCACTCATTTCCCACCAGATATTCTCCTGCCGATACTGCTCTTTTATGTAAAACTGACAATATTCATAACAGATTAAATGGTTATGCCACCAGGCAAATCTTAATCAGAGAATACCAGGTTTTTAGCAAGACAGAGTATGAAAACATTAGTCATATTTCAGTTGCCCAAATCTACAGATTAAGACAAACCAGAGTTTACACTTCACATAGTTTAACCTTTAAAAACACTCAGGCTGTACAAAGAAATATTGGTGAAAGAAGAAAGCCTGATCCTGCGGGTAAACCGGGATTCATCAGGATTGATACTGTCCATCAAGGTGATTTAGCCTCAGAACCTGGCGAAAAAGGAGAGAAAGGTGTTTACCATATTAACTCAGTAGATGAGATAACCCAATGGGAAATTATTGCCTCAGTTGAGAAAATCTCAGAAAATTTCCTTGAGCCAATTTTGTTTTTAATACTGGAACAATATCCTTTTGTAATTTTAGAATTCCATGCTGATAATGGGTCTGAATATATTAACCATACTGTTGCCAGACTTTTAAACAAGCTCTTAATTAAATTGACTAAATCAAGAAGCAGGCAAACCAATGACAATGCTTTGGTTGAATCAAAGAATGGTTCAATCATCAGACAGCATATGGGATATTTCTACATTAACCAAAAGTACGCACCAATTATTAATGACTTTTACTTGAGTACTTTTAACACTTACTTAAACTTCCATAGGCCTTGTGGATTCGCTACAACCATCACCAGTTCT
>CAZJRH010000452.1:0-3941 GCA_964548215.1 uncultured Nitrospirota bacterium | reverse complement strand
GCTGGCCGGCGCCTCGGCGGGGTTGTCAGCCGCCGAGCTTGCCGGCCAGGCGCCGGACGAGATCGTGGAGCTGGGCCGGTCGATCGAGCGGCAGGGCGGCGCGGTGCTGGCGAGTTATCGTGAACCCTATGACGGCCGCTGGCTGGTCATGGCGACGCTGCCCATCGAGCAGGTCGAGCCGACGCCCTTTCAGCGCAACCTCTCCGACGCGCATGCCCGCAAGCTGGAAAAGGCGATCGGCCAGATCGGCCGGTTCCTCGACCCCATCATCGTCGTGCGGGCGCAAGGGGAGGCGGGGGCTGTTTATTGGACGCCCAACGGCCATCATCGGTTGTCGGCCATGCGGACGCTGGGCGCCAAAAGCATCACGGCGATCGTCGTGCCAGAGCCGGCCGCGGCCTATCAGATTCTGGCGCTCAACACCGAGAAGGCCCATAACCTGCGCGAGCGCGCCCTGGAAGTGATCCGGATGTATCGGGAATTGGTCCGCTTGGAGCAGGTGTCCGAAGAACGGTATGCGCTGGAGTTTGAAGAGGCGGCGCTGATCACGCTGGGATTGTGCTACGAGGCGCGCCCGCGCTTCAGCGGCGGCGCCTATCATCCGATCCTGAAGCGGTGCGATCAATTTCTGAAAGCAAAGTTGCAGGCGGCGATCGAGACCCGGCAGGAACGGGCGCGGACGTTGCTGGCGCTCGACGACGTGGTCGGCGGCCACGTGGAGGCGCTGAAGGCGAAGGGATTGACCAGCCCCTATCTGAGAAGTTTCGTGGTGGCGCGGCTGAATCCCATCCGGTTCCGGCCCAAAGATGCCGAGCCGTTGGCGTTCGACGAGGTGATGGAGCGGATGAACAGGGCGGCGGCCAAGTTCAACGCCGACAAGATCAAGATGGACGATCTGGCCAAAACCGGCGGCGCGCCGGATGAGGCGGGATAGATGGAGCGCGGATTAAAAATTGGGGTCAGAGAACATTTTTTTATCGATAATATTCTTCTAATGTTAAAAAATGTTCTCTGACCCCAATTTTAGATTAAGGATTAGTGAAGAAGGGGCGGGGTAAGGATTAAGGGGAACCGAGTTCCCCTGATTTCAAATGTTCGGACGGTAGTACGGGTTGGTGCCGCTGGCGTGGTCGGTGACGTCGAGCACGTCCTTGATGTGTGGCAGCGCCCGCTTGATGGTCGTGACGATCCCCTGCTTCAGCGTGGCCGTGGCCGAGCCGCAGCCATGGCAGCCGCCGCTCATCTTGATGTAGACAATATCGTCCTTTAAGGCCACGAGCGCAATGGAGCCGCCGTGTGAGGAGATACCGGGATTGATCTCTTCTTCGATCAACTTGTGGATCGCTTCGGCGTCCGGGCCGGTCGGCAGCTCCGCCGGCGCTTCCGGCGGTTTGGCGGGCTGATAGGGCGTCTTGATCATGAAACCTTCGCCGTTGCCCCCGGTGGTGTAGTCGATGGTGGCGCCGGTGACATAGGGCAGGCTCAAACGGTCGAAATAAATCTTCACCCCCTCCACCGTAAGGACCTGGTCGTTCAGCCCCGGCGTCTCTTTCTCCACCAGGCTCAGGCCGTATTGAGGCAGGGCCGCGCCCATCGGTTTGGCCGACAGCCGCAGGCCGTAGCTTTTTCGGGCCGGGTCCTTCAGCACGGTCAGCATCTTTTCGAGCGCTTTCGGGGTGATCGTCAGCATCGGCGTCTCCTCTACGACGGCATTGTACCACAGCGTTCCGCCGTTTGTCAGGCGCGCCGGGACTCGGGTAGTGGGTCAGTTTCACATGGGCATGTATCAAAAATAGGGACACGTCCCAATTCTCCTCGTTTCTGCGCGTTAAGAACGATAATTGGGACGTGTCCCCATTTTTGCCCCGCTGAAACCATGAAACTGACCCACTACCGGGACTCGCCAACCGCCATTCCCGTATGGCATAATAATCCTCGTGAAACCCCGCACAATGGTTGAGAAAATCTGGGACGCCCACGTCGTCCGCGACGCGCCGGGCCAGCCCACGCTGCTCTATATCGACCGCCACCTGGTCCATGAAGTGACCTCGCCGCAGGCCTTCGAGGGGCTGCGGTTGGCCAAGCGACCGGTGCGGCGGCCGGAGCTGACCTTTGCAACGATGGACCACAATGTGCCGACGACCGACCGCGCGCGGCCGATAGAGGATCCCGTCTCGGCCCAGCAGATGACCGTGCTGGCCGATAACTGCCGCCAATTCGGCGTCACCCTGTTTGACCTGACCAGCCCCGATCAGGGGATCGTCCATGTCATCGGTCCCGAATTGGGGCTGACGCTGCCGGGGCTGACGATCGTCTGCGGCGACAGCCACACCTCCACGCACGGCGCCTTCGGCGCGCTGGCCTTCGGCATCGGCACCAGCGAAGTGGAGCATGTGCTGGCGACGCAGTGCCTGCTGCAGGAACGGCCGCAGACCTTTTTGATCGATGTGACCGGCAAGCGGCCCTACGGCGTCGAGGCGAAGGACATCATCCTCTCGATCATCGGCCGGATCGGCACGAGCGGCGGCACGGGGATGGTGATCGAATATGGCGGCGACACGATCCGCGCCCTGACGATGGAAGAGCGGATGACCGTGTGCAATATGTCGATCGAAGCGGGCGCGCGCGCCGGCCTGATCGCGCCGGACGAGACGGCCTTTGCCTATTTGCGCGGGCGGCGGTATGCGCCCAAGGATTTCGACGCGGCCGTCACGCAGTGGCGGCAACTGCCCACCGACGACGGCGCGCGATTCGATCGCACGCTGAAGATTTCCGCCTCGACGCTGGCGCCGCAGGTGACCTGGGGCACCAATCCCGGCCAGGTAGTGTCGATCGACGACCGCGTGCCCGAGCCCGGGAAGTTTGACGATCCGAACGCTCGAAAATCGGCCGAGCGCGCATTGGAATACATGGGGCTGAAGGCGCGCACGCCAATCGCTGACATTCCCATCGACCGGGTATTCATCGGCTCCTGCACCAACTCGCGCATTGAAGATTTGCGGCGGGTCGCCGGTTTTGTGAAAGGCCGCCACGTGAACAAATCGGTCTACGCCATGATCGTGCCCGGCTCGCAGCAGATCAAGAAGCAGGCGGAAGCCGAAGGGCTGCATCGGATCTTTACCGATGCGGGTTTCGACTGGCGGGAGTCGGGCTGCTCGATGTGTCTGGGCATGAATCCCGACACGCTCAAGCCCGGCGAGCGCTGCGCCTCAACGTCGAACAGAAATTTCGAGGGACGGCAGGGGAAGGGCGGGCGGACGCATCTGGTCAGCCCGTTGATGGCGGCTGCCGCGGCGGTGGAAGGCCATTTCGTTGATGTGCGGCAGTACGAGATAAAAACCGATTAACGGTTCGTAGGGGCGGGTTTGAAACCCGCCCCTACAAGGACGACATCATATGGACCCGTTTAAAACACATACCGGCCTTGTGACGCTGCTCGATCTGCCCAACGTCGACACCGATCAGATCATTCCCAAACAATTTCTGAAGCGGATCGAGCGGACCGGCTTCGGCGAGTTTCTCTTTTACGACTGGCGCTTCCTGGATGGCGGGCAGCCCAACCCTGATTTTGAGATGAACCAGCCCCGCTATAAGGGCGCGTCGATTCTGGTCACCCGCGCCAATTTCGGCTCCGGCTCCTCGCGGGAGCACGCCCCGTGGGCGCTGCTGGACTATGGGGTGTGTTGTATTGTAGCGCCGTCGTTTGCGGATATCTTCTTCAACAATTGCTTTAAGAATGGAATGCTGCCGATCCGGCTCTCGGAGGCCCAGGTGGAGGAGTTGTTCCAGCGCATCCGCAAGACGCCGGGCTACAAGCTGACGGCGGACCTGGAGCAGAAGCGCATCACCTCATCCGACGGCGTCGACTGGCCGTTCGAGGTGGATGAGTTCCGCCGTCATTGCCTGCTCAACGGCCTGGATGATATCGGACTGACGCTGGA
>CAZJRH010000451.1:0-1830 GCA_964548215.1 uncultured Nitrospirota bacterium | reverse complement strand
GCTGCGCGCGGCCCTACATTGCGCAAATCGGTTTCGTCGGCCGCGCGCCGGGAAAGTACCAGATTTACCTCGGCGGCAACGAGGGCTGCACGCGCCTGAACCGTCTGTTCAAGGAGAACGTGAAGTTCTTGACCGACAGAGCGCGGGCGGCGGGCAAGGCGGAAGCGGAAGTATCGTTTCAGAAACGTCGAGACGCCTTGACCAAGGTAGTCGGCGAGAACGGGACGAAAGCAGCGGTGGCGAGAATCGTCAACGCAAGGAAGAAACTTCCGGGGAAGCCCGTTGCGGTAGCCGCTGAAGCGACGACGGGAAGGGCCAGCATGGAGTCCTACAAGGCTGCGAAGGCCGCTGGGGACTACGTGAAGGCCGACGAAATCGCTCAGGAATTGTCTCGCGCATAGTACGCCCCGGCGTATAAACCGGGAATCGGAAGGAGTCCCCAAATGTCAATCACGACGCTCGAAATTACGTCCACAACTCACGCAGCCTTTCTGCCTGATGTGTGGGCCGACGACACGCAGGATAGATAGTGTTCTGCTAAAACTCGGCTCAATTGCTGGAAACCCCTAAAGCCTTTCGACTGATTAGGTGATACAGAAAGGATGAGGAAACAAAATGGGCAATCAGCAGCCTAAGACCACTGACATAGACACCGGCTGGCTAGCCGGAATGTTCGATGGAGAAGGTTCATTCGGACTCTACGCGAACAACTGGATAGCTACAAAGTACGGAAAGCAAAATTCGTATACTCCACGTATAAGTGTGTGTAATACGAGTGTTGTAGCTCTTGAACGGGTAGTGCGTATTCTCGAAGAAAACGAGATTGCCTTTCACGTTCTTTGGCAGAGACAAAATCGACGACGGCCCCTTTGGAGGGTAAACATCGTCGGTATAAAAAGAGGACTTAGATTCCTCACTTTGTTTCTTCCTTACTTGACCATCAAGCAAGAAGTCGCTTCATGCGTCTTCGCCTTCTGTCGAAGTAGACTTGAGGGAAATCGAGAAGCCGTGTATTCACCAGACGAAGCAAAGTTGATAGCTCGTGTTTACGAAATCAACGGCTCGAATGGGAAACGAAATAACCCGTTAGGGAGTGTCAGTGGTACGGTTCAGAGACTACACGCCGAGCACGGCTTTTTAGGCCGTAAAGGTATAGTCCAGCCTCTAGGAGACTAGATGGGGAATTCGGTGGCAATCGAATTCAAGGAAGTCCTCTCTCGGCTCTGCAATACGAGCTACGAGAGTCAGATGTCGGTAGGTAGGATTCTCCACATTCCTCACTACTCGAACTCTGCGGCCCAGTCGAAGTCGGAAGGTATTACGAGTACCATTACGTATCAGGCGAACACGCAGACCAACCAAGACATCACCGTCTCGACGTATCAGTACAGCGCGTTCCTTCTGAACGCCGTCGTGCAGGCACAGTCGAAGTACAGCGACCGGGCTGCGCTCGCGGGCAAGGCCGGGTACGCTCTGATGAGGGGCATGGAGGTCTCCATCAGCAACTTGTTCGACAACTTCTCGCAGACGACAGGCACGTACGGTGGTGACATCGACGACTCCGTTCTGAGGCGGTCGTGGCAGTATCTCGCCGATGCGGGCTACTACGACAGCTGCTCGTGGGTTTTCAGTCCCGGCGCGGCCCAGTCTCTGTTCGCACAGGACAGAGTGTCGAGCAAGGACTTCGCCGCGAGTGGGAAGTCGGCATTCGAGACGGCAGTGCTCCCGAACCTGTACTCGCACCCGGCGTACGTGAGCAACCTGCTCTACTCTCCGGCTTCGGGTCAGCACGCGAACGCGGCGTTCCACAAGTCGGCCCTCATCCTCATC
>CAZJRH010000450.1:0-5860 GCA_964548215.1 uncultured Nitrospirota bacterium | reverse complement strand
GCGTCGCGCAGCGCCACGCTGGTGTGCGTGTAGGCGGCCGGGTTGATCACAATCGCGTCGTGGCGCTTGGCCGCCTGCTGAATCCAGTCGACCAACTGCCCCTCGCTGTTGGATTGCTGGATCGTCACCGTCGCCCCCGCGCGGGTCGCCCAGGCGCGGATGGCGCGATCAATCGCGTTCAACGACACGCGGCCGTAGACCGAGGGTTCGCGTGTACCCAGCAAATTTAAATTGGGGCCGTGCAACACGAGCAGCCGCGGACGGGTCCGGCTCATGAAGCGCGGCGGCGCCGTTCCTGCTGCAGGCGGTTGAGCCAGCCCTGAAGCCGGCCGATGGCCGGGCCATTCCCCGGCTTCTTCGCCGGCTCGGTTGACGCGCCGCCGGGAGGATCGGCAGGGGACGGCGCGGAGGCCGCAGATGCGGACGAACCGCCCTGTCCCTCGAGCAGCGTAAGCGCCATCTGGTGCGCCTTCCTGTAGCTCTCGTTCTTGGGCTCCCGCCGGAGCAATTGATCATAAACGCGGACCGCCTGCTCATAATGGCCCTGGCGGAAGTAGAGCTGGGCCAGCGTTGGGGAGACGAGCTCTTCCGGCGCCGCGTCATCCTCCTGATCGGCACGCGGGGGAACCGGAGGAGCCACCTTGGCCACGGGCGGGTCGATCGGCTCGAACGGCACAGACGAAATGACCTCGATCTCCGGAGGCGCGTCCACCGGGGCGGGCGACACGGATGAGATGACCTCAATCTCCGGGGCCATGTCGGCCAACCTGGCCAAGTCGATCATCGGTTCCGTCTTGACTCCCACTTCGGGCGCCGGCTCGGAGAGCGGCGTTTCCGACACCCCCCGTGTAAACCGGCCCGCACCCGCCTCAGCAGATGAAAGGTCGACCGTGTCCTGCTTCATTCTTTCCTTCGCCGCCGACGCCTCAAACTCCTGCAACATTTTGTTGATCTCAGGGTCCCCGGCGCCAGCAGCTACCAGCGCCTGGCAGCAACGGTTGGCCTCGTCCAACTGCCCCTGCTGGCGGTAGATCACGGCCAATTTTTTGAGGGCCATCAAATTATCGGGATGGCCTTTCAGCACCTGCTCGAATTCCTTTTGGGCTTCCGGAATTTTCCCCTGCTCAAAATAGGCCTTGCCCAGCGAGACGCGGGCGCTGAAAAAGTCGGGATAGCGCGTCAGTCCGTCGGTCAGGATCT
Source organism: uncultured Nitrospirota bacterium (assembly GCA_964548215.1). Taxonomy (GTDB): domain Bacteria; phylum Nitrospirota; class Nitrospiria; order JACQCE01; family JACQCE01; genus JBFMAJ01. Next base: position 4,660 of record CAZJRH010000450.1, on the reverse strand, counting down.
GGATCGCTTCTTCCAACATGTTATTTTTGAGGTACTCTTCCGCCAGGGGGTAGAATAGACGGGAGTTTGGATCCTTTGCCAGGACCCCGCTGAGTCTGGCGATTTCCTGCAGCAGTTCATCCATGATGCGTCACCCGGTGGGACGAACGGTGGGGCGAGCCCCCGCCGATGGGTTTAGAGCATTTTCGCCTATCATAACAGAAACTTGCGCATTGTCAATCAGAACATACACAGCGAAGCGCAGCCCCCGCCTGTCAAGGCGGGGTTCTTCAATGGCGCAGGGCCGTCACGGCATCCAGCAACCGGCCGGCGGCGGCGGCCTTGGGGAGCAGCCCCAACTCGGTCACACGCCCCGAGCGGTCCAGCAGGGTCAGGGTGATGTCATCCACTTCAAAACCGAGCGCCGGGCCGACCAGATTGGCGGCCACCAGATCGAGCCCTTTGTCACGAAGCTTCCGGCCGGCGCCCGCCATGAGATCGCCCGTTTCCGCCGCAAAGCCGACCACGAGCTGACGGGGCCGCTCGGGCCGGAGCCGCGCCAGGATGTCCGGCACCGCCGTCAGTTCCAGGCGCAGCCCTTCGGCGCGCCGCTTGATTTTCTCCCGGGCCGTCGTCGTCGGCCGGTAATCGGCCACCGCCGCCGCCATGATCAGGATCGTCGCCTCCGGAAAGCGCTTGTCGACCGCGGCGGCCATCTGCTCGGCCGTCTCCACGGCGACCATTTCCAAACCAAAAGGGGTCGGCAGGCTGGTCGGGCCGCTGATCAACGTCACGCGGGCGCCCCGGCGCTTGGCCGCCCGGGCAATGGCATAGCCCATTTTACCCGAGGAGCGATTGGAGACAAACCGGACCGGATCGAGCGGTTCACGGGTCGGGCCGGCCGTCACCAGCACCCGTTCCCCGGCCATCACCGTGCGGGAGGCTACACATTCGGCCGCCGAGGCGACCAACGCCTCCAGATTCGCCAGGCGGCCCATCCCGATCAGGCCGGAGGCCAGCGAGCCGGCCTCGGGCCCGACGAGCTCCACACCGGCGTCGCGCAATTGCCCCAACTGTCTGCCGGTGATGGGATGCTCCCACATGACCGCGTCCATCGCGGGCGCCACCAGGACAGGGCACCGGGCCGCTCGCAGCATGGTGGAGAGCAGATCGTCGGCCAGGCCCTGGGAGGCCTTGGCGATGAAATTGGCCGTGGCCGGGGCAATCATGAAGAGATCGGACTCCTCGGCCAGTGTCAGGTGAAGAATCTCCTCGCGGGGATCGAACAGATCGGTGTAGACCGGCCGGCGCGAGATCGTCTGCAGCGTCAGGGGGGTGACAAACTTGGCCGCGGCCGCCGTCATCACGACCGTGACCGTGGCGCCGCGCTCCTGCAGACGCCGGATCAGGTCGGGACACTTGTAGGCCGCAATGCTCCCCGTGATGCCCAGGAGAATGCGCCTGCCCTGTAACGAATTCATTGGCTCCCGCACTGGGGCGTCGGCCGGCTTACCCTTCGACGCTTGGGGCCGGTCCGTCTTCCTTCGGCTCTTTGGCCCGTCCTTCTTCCACATAGACCGATAGGTCGCGCTTGATTTCCTCGCTCAGGGCCGCGTGGCGCGCCTCGATGGCCTTGGCCGCCGTCGCCTCTTCCCGCAGCCGCTTCGCCTCCTTCTGCGCCAACCGGGCCTCTTTGCCGGTCAGAAATTCCAGCTTGCCCTCGAACAGTTCCTGCAGCGCGATCGTCGTGGGCTTCGTAAACCGGGTTGTCACCGCAGGCCTGGCCCCTTCCGACACTTGCCGGGCGCGCTGCGCCGACACGGTCACGATGCGATAACGGCTGTCGATCCCGGCCACCACACGTTCAAACGGCAGTGCGATCAAATCCATGGTCATGCCTCCCCGAGCGAGTTCTCCGGCTTGGACTTGATAAAGGTGTCCTCAATCCAGCCAAGATTCATTCGTTTCATCTTCCGGCGCTCCGCCAGCACGACGGCTTCCAGTTCCACCAGCGCCTGCTCCACCTGATCATTGACGATGAGATAATAATACTCGCGATAGCTCCAGACTTCCTCCCGCGCCTTCTTGAGGCGGCGGGCCACTTCCTCCGGCGGATCGGATTTGCGCTCCAGCAGCCGCGCCTTCAACGCCTCCAGGGACGGCGGCAGGATGTAGATGAAAACGCCGTCGACCCCCTTCTTCTTCAAATGGATCGCGCCCTGGCAGTCGATGTTGAGCAGCACGTCATGGCCCAGATTGACCAGATCCATCACCCGGTCCCGCCCCGTCCCGTACCGGTGGCCGTGCACGTCGGCCCATTCCAGAAATTCGTTCTTCTCGACCATCTCGTTGAACTTCTCATCGGTCACGAAATAATAGTCGGTCCCGTGGCGCTCGTTGGGCCGCGGCGCGCGGGTCGTGTAGGAGATGGACCGGGAGAGCCCGGTCACCCGCTTGCTCAGCTCCGCGCAGAGCGTGGTCTTGCCCGCCCCCGACGGGGCCGAGACAACGAAAATGATACCTTTATTCTGGTCTCTCATGAGGTCCACCGCGCGAACCGGCTCGGGCACGGCACGCGGTCACTCCACATTTTGCACCTGCTCACGGATTTTCTCAAGCTCCCCTTTCAGCGCCACCACGTCGGCGGAGATCGCCGCGTCGTTCGCTTTCGAGCCGATTGTGTTGATCTCCCGCCCCATCTCCTGCACCAAAAAATCGAGCGTCCGCCCCACCGCGCCCCCCGCTTTCATATGCGCCCGAAACTGCTTCAGGTGACTGCCCAACCGGACCACTTCCTCGGTGACATCGCACCGCTCGGCGAAGAGCGCCACCTCTTGCGCCAGCCGCTCCGGCGCAACCGGCAGGCCCGCCAGTTCGGCCACCCGCGTCAGCAGGCGCCGCTGATACTGCTCCACCACCTTTGGCAATTGCGCCTGCACCCGGCCGATCGCCGTCTCCATCGCTCCCAGCCGCTTGGCCAGATCCACGGCCAGCTCCCGCCCTTCGGCCCGCCGCATCGTCTGGACCTTCCGGGCGGCGGCCGCCAGCAACTGCGTCACCACCCGGCCCGTCGCCGGCGGAACGGCGGACGTTTCGCGGATCGAGAGCAATTCGCGGACCCCGGCCAGATGGCCGATCTCCAGCTCCCCCCGCAGGCCGTATTGGCGCTGCAACCGGCGCAACTGCTGGATATAGCTGCGGGCTAAACGTCCGTCGATCACCGCCTCCCGCCCCACGTCGCCCCGGCCGTTGATGTTCACGGACAGGTCGATCCGGCCGCGGGCAAAGAGGGCCGACAGCTTCTGCTTGACGTCGGGCTCCAAATGCGCCAGGGAGCGGGGCAATTTGACGCTCAGCTCGGCGAAGCGATGATTGACGGTCCGCAATTCCACCGCCATCTCAATGCCGTGCCATTGCCGTTCCGCCCGCCCGTATCCCGTCATACTTAAGATCATTGATGGCACGTCCAATAAACAAGGTACTATACCGAACTACGCGATTCACTGTCAATTTTGAGTCAGGGGGGAGAGGCGCTTCTCCCCCCTGACAATCCCCCATCGCCCATACGTCATTTGGCCTTGGCTCGCATGTCGATTGTATTCAGGGGGAGCGGCGTCGCTCCCCCTGAGAACCCCCACCGCCCATACGCGTTGGCAGCAATGCTCGCATGTCAGACCGATGCTCGGCTTTTCGTTAACCCTTACCCCGCTCTTTCCCCATTAATCCTTAATCCGCTTCTCATGCATGCGATACCAGTGGCAGATGCTCTGCAGGCCGCAGTCGCCGCATTTCGGCCGGCGGGCCAGACAGACATAACGACCGTGCAGCAATATCTGATGGGAGCGTTGAGTCCATTCGGCAGGGGGGAAAATGCGGGCCAGCTCCTGCTCGATCTTATCGGGATCAGCCGACCGGGTCAGACCCAACCGCTGGCTGACCCGCCGCACGTGCGTGTCCACGACAATGGCCGGCTGACCGAAGGCATTGGCCAGCACCACGTTGGCGGTCTTCCGGCCGATGCCGGTCAGCCCGAGCAACAGGTCCATTTGATCGGGCACGACGCCGCCATGCTCCGCCACCAATTGCCGGGCGCTTTCGATCAGATTGCGCCGTTTGGCCCGGAAAAAGCCGGTCGATCGAATCAGGGCTTCCACCTCCTTCGCCTCGGCCTCAGCCATCGCCTCCGCCGTTGGATAACGGGCGAAGAGGCCCGGCGTCACCTGGTTGACCCGGGCGTCGGTGCACTGCGCCGATAGGATCGTCGCCGCCAGCAATTCCCAGGGGGTGGAATAGGTCAAGGCCGGCGTCCAGGTTGAGAAGCGTTTGTCCAACCAGTCGCGCAGGCTTTTCAGCGTTGCCGGAGTGACGGACGATCTCTTTGACGATGATTTTCTTGTCGCCACCGGGACGAATCTTAGCACGAAACTTGACTCTCTTTCGCAATGTGTCTACTATCGCCCAAATGCCATTGCAGTCCTCACTTTTTGACGGGGCGTCCGCCGGGGTGCCGTCGACAACCCTGCTCACCGCCGCCCGCCTGTCCGCCCTGGTACAAGAACTGATTCTGCTGAACGAGGAACTGCCGATCGTGACCGACGGCGCCCGTGAAGAGGCGGCGTTGCGCCGCGTGGGACTTAAAGGCGCCATTCTCCGCTGCCCGGGCGAGAAGGCGCTGGCCGCC
>CAZJRH010000449.1:0-3551 GCA_964548215.1 uncultured Nitrospirota bacterium | reverse complement strand
ACAGCAGCGCCACGCCGCTGGCGCCGTCGGCGCCGCGGCGGTAGGCGGCCACGCTCCACAGCGGGGAATAATTCCGTTTGATGGCCTCGGTGTTCAAAACCGCCTCGACCAGCGCCAGCGTCTGAAACGCGACGGCGCCGTCGGCAGTGGCATTATAGGTGAAGAGCGGCCAGAGATCAATGCGACGCGATTGGCGCGGCGGCGCATCCGGCGGCGGCTGGAGTTCCCGCTCCCGCAGGTCGGAATAGAGAAAGAACAGCACGCGCTGACGATCGCGACGCGTCGCGGGGCCGATTTCGCTGATCTCGCGATAGACGGGCCAGAGAATGGTGCGGGAGGAACTGGCGCTCTGCGTGACGGCGCCGAGCAATTCGGCCGTCCGTGTCCGCGTCCAGGCCCGATAAAAGGGAAACACGCTGGTGACGGTCTTGGTGTCGCCCCGGCCGACGTGGATCAGCGGCCAGACGACCCACCAGTTCCGATAATTGGTCGTCTGATCGGCGGAGCGGCCGACGGTCAGCGGCCAGATGCCCCACCAGGCGATTGATTGCTCCGGAGTATGCGACGAAAAATAAAACGGCAGCAGCATGCGCTGCTCCCGCGGATGCTCCGCACTGAGCTCCAGTCGTTGATGGATGTAGAACGGCCAGAGCACGAAGCGATCCTCCCGGACACCCTCCTGGGAGAACTCTCCATAGAGCGGCCAGATTTTCCATCCCTGTACCGGCTGCCGGGCGTCGGGCCCGCCGGTATACCATCCAATAAACGGCCAGAGGACGAAGCGGCTGGTGATGCCGCGGCGATCCATCGACAGCCAGACCGGGAACAGGGTGAAGCGCAGCCGGTCTTGAGCAAAAAAATTACGCAATGAACCGTACAAGGGAAAGAGCGCGAACCCGGCGTCCGACGCGGGCGTGGCCGATTGATAGGCCACCAGCGGAAAGATCATCCATTCGGTCTCGGGGCCGGCCCCGACCCTGGACGACCAGCGGGTGAATTGCAGCAGCTGGCCGCGGCTGCCGGCGGGGCTGGAGCGGTGGGTCAGCAGGGGGTAGAGCAGATTGAACTCACGGCGACCGTCATCCGCGACCATGGAGACAAGCGGCCGCAGGCCCCATTCGAGCCGGGAGCCCTGGCGGTGGGAAAAGAGCAGCGGACCAGGGAGCCGGTTCTTTTCGGCGTCCATCGCCGTGTAATAGGCGCTGCGGAGTTTATTGTTGCTCTGCGGCCACGCGGGCGGCGCGGCACAGAGCGCCGACAGCCCCATGGCCGCGACGGCGGTGACCAACCGGACGCCGCGCGCTCGGGCCATCACCGGTCGTCGGCCGGTTCAATATGGCGACGGGGATTGCGGGCGCCGGCGGCGCAGAGGATTTCGTAGGGGATGGTCTGCGCCCAGGCGGCCAGCTCGTCGGCGGTCACGCTCGCCCGGCCTTGCGCGCCCAGCAGGACCACTTCCTCGCCGATGGCCGCCTCGGGCTGGTCGGTCAGGTCGATCATCGTCAGGTCCATCGAAATCCGGCCGACGATCGGCCGCCGCGCGCCCCCGTGCAGGCAGGCGGCCCGGTTGGAGAGCAGCCGGGGGTAGCCCGCCGCATAACCAAGGGGCAGCACGCCGATCAGGCTGGGCCGCTTGGTGGTGAAGGTGCGGCCGTAGCCCAGCGAGCTGCCGGCCGGCAGCCGCCGCAGATGGGCGATGCGGGTCGTCCATCGCATGACCGGCGCCAGCGGGACGATCTGGCGGCAATGGGCCGCGGGCGCGACGCCGTAGATCGCCAGCCCCGCGCGGACCATCTGGTGACGGCTCGCCGGTTGCGTCAGCAGCGCGGCGCTGTTGGCGGCGTGGGCGATCAACGAACGATCGGGGCGGGCTCGTTGCTTCACTTGATCGAGGAGCGCGCTGAACGTGCGGCTCTGCTCGGCGGTGGCGGCCGAATCGGCCAGGTCGGCTTCGGCAAAATGCGTCATCAGGCCTTCAACGACCAACTCGGGCGCCGACCAGGCCTGCTCGAGCAGGGGCCAGAATTCGTCGGGCAGCAGGCCCAAGCGCCCCATGCCGGTGTCGACGTTCAGATGGATGGAGTGTGGTGCGCGCGCGGGGCCGCAGGAACGCACGGCCGAGACGACGGCGGTCAATTGACCGGATCGGTTGATGACGGGGGTCAGTCGCTGCGCCACGATGACGGAGGCGTCCGCCTCCTCGAAGAGGCCCATGACCAGGATCGGGCAGGTGAGGCCCGCCGCCCTCAGCGCGACGCCCTCATCTATGGTGCTGACTCCCGCGCGCCGGGCGCCGCCGGCGAGCGCCGCCCGGGCCGCTTCGACCAGGCCGTGGCCGTAGCCGTCGGATTTGACGACGGCGAGCAGCTCGCACGCCGGACCGATGAGCGAGGCCAGCGCCGAGACGTTGCGCTCCAATGCGGCCAGATCGATCTGAATCTGGGCGGGGGCCGTCATCGGCTGGCCGGAACATCGAACACGGAACGGTGAAAAATCGTGAAGCGCGGAACGGGGCGCCGAGGAACCTCGGCTTTAAAACTCAAGGATTTCCTTTTCCTTTTTTTTGATGGCGTCATCGATCTTGATCGTGTGCTGATCGGTCAATTTCTGAATCTCCTGCTGGGCCGTGCGCAGCGCGTCTTCGGAGAGCTTGGCGTCCTTGGGCTTGAGCAGCTCGTTGGCGTCGCGCCGGATGTTGCGGATGGCCACCTTCGCGTCCTCGCCCATTTTCTTGACGACCTTGGCCAGCTCCTTGCGCCGCTCCTCGGTCAACGGCGGCACCGTCAGCCGGATGATCTTGCCGTCGTTGTTCGGCGTCAGGCCGAGGGAGGAGGCGAGCAGCGCTTTTTCGATCGCCGCGAGCACCGGCGGTTCCCACGGCTGAATCGTCAGCGAGCGGGCCTCCGGCGCCGACAGCGAGGCCACGGCTTTGAGCGGCCGGGGCGCGCCGTGATAGTCGACCATGATGCCGTCCAGCAGCGACACGGTGGCGCGTCCCGTGCGGACGGTACCGAGCTGCTGGTTGAAATGCTGAACCGCCTGCTCCATCTTCACGCGCACTTCCTGCACGCCCGGCGCGCTCATCGGCCGCCCCCGTCCACCACGGTGCCCAGGCGCTCGCCTTGAATCACCCGGCGGATGTTGCCCTTCTCTTTAACGTTGAAGACGATGATTGGCACGTTGTGGTCCCGGCAGAGGGTCACCGCCGTGGCGTCCATCACGTTCAGATTTTTCTCGATGACGTCCTGGTAGCCCAGCCGGTCGAATTTTTTGGCTGTGGGAAATTTCATCGGATCACGCTCATAGACGCCGTCCACCTTCGTGCCCTTCAGGATGACCTGCGCACCGATCTCGGTGGCCCGCAGCGCGGCCGCGGTGTCGGTGGAAAAATAGGGGTTGCCGGTGCCGCCGGCGAAAATCACCACCCGCTTTTTCTCCAGGTGGCGGATGGCCCGGCGGCGGATGTAGCTTTCGGCCAGCTGGCGCATTTCGATCGCGCTCTGCAGCCGCGTGACGACGCCGATCTGCTCCAGAAAATTATGCAGCGCAAA
>CAZJRH010000448.1:0-5057 GCA_964548215.1 uncultured Nitrospirota bacterium | reverse complement strand
CGCGCCTGCTCCGCCGCCGCCAGCTCCTGGCGCATCCGGTCGAGCGCGATCAGCAAGCCATGATGATCCGCCTGCAACCCGCCCAACTGCTGCGTCAAGGTCTGATGATGGCCGGCCAGCTGTGTGCGCTGCTCGGCCGCTTCGGCTTGGTCGCCGTCTAAACGCCTCCGCTCGACCGCCAGCCGCTCCTGCTCCCGCCCCAGCGAGGTGAGCCGCGCCTGCAGCAGCGTCAACCGGTTCTGGGCTTCGCTGACCACAGTCAAGGCGGCAAACAATTGCCGGTTCAATTCCTGGTGCGCCAGCCGCTCCTCATCGCACGCCCGCTCAAGATCGTCGGTCTGGCGCCGCTGAGCCTCGAGCGCCGCCTCCTGCCCCTGCATGCCCTGTTGCAGCTCGGCGAGCGCGTCCTGCTGGCGGACGATCTGCTCCTGCTGCTCGGCGACGGAGGCGTCGAGCTTTGACAGCTCGTCGCGACGGCTCTCGGCCTCGGCATTCCAGACCGTCTGCTGTTCCTTCAAATGGGTGAGCCGCTCCACGGCCCGCTGCTCCTCCGCCTCGCGCCCGAACAATTCCTGCTCGAGCGAGCGGATGGCCTGATGCGCCTCCAGCTCGGCCAGCCGCAACCGTTCGATCTCCGCTTCCAGCGCCCCGATCCGGGCCAGTTGCCCGGCCTCGGCCTGCTGGGCGTCCCGTTGGCGGAGGGCGGCCTCGTCCCGCCGCGCGCGCAGCCCCCTGAGGCGGTGGGCCGAGAGCGACACTTCAAGGCCGCGCAACTGCGCAGACAGTTGCTTCGCCGCGTGCGCTTTCTTGGCCTGGCGGTCGAGCGCGTTGATCTGACGCCGGATCTCGCTGATGATGTCCTTGACGCGCAGCAGGTTCTGCTCGGTCGCCTCCAGCTTGCGCGCCGCCTCGGCCTTGCGCAGCTTGAATTTGGCGATCCCGGCCGCTTCTTCGATCAGGCCGCGCCGTTCGATCGGGGAGGCGGTGATCAGTCCATCCACCTTGCCCTGCTCGATGATCGTGTGGCCCTTGAAGCTGGCGCCCGCCTCCAGCAGCAGGTCGCGGATGTCCTTGAGCCGGCAGGCGACCTTGTTGATCAGATATTCGCTTTCACCGGAGCGGAAGAGGCGGCGCGTGACCGTCAATTCGCCGAATTCACCGAAACGCGAGGTGAGCTCGCCCTGCAGGTCCGAAAAGGTGAGCGAAACTTCGGCCATGCCCATCGGCTTGCGCCGCTCGCTGCCGTTGAACAGGACGTCGTCCATCTTGTCGGCCCGGAGCGTTTTGGCGCTCTGCTCGCCAATGGCCCAGAGCACCGCATCCGAAATATTGCTTTTGCCGCAGCCGTTGGGACCGACGATGGAAACGATGCCTTCCGGGACCATGATCGTGGTTCGGTCGGCAAAGGATTTGAAGCCGTGCAGGGTGATCTGTTTGAGTCGCATCCGGCCAGCCAGTCTATACCATAGTTATATCGATATGTAAAGGATTGACCACAATTTCAGGTATATCGGGGGCCGGCAGGCCACAGGATTTGGTGGGTTAGCTGTCCGGGCAAGCCGAGCGTCGGTCTGACACGCGAGCCAAGAACAGCCATCCGTATGGCGATGGGGATTATCAAGGGGACCTGCCTGCCGGCAGGCAGGGCTGAGCACGCTCCCCTTGATTACAATTGCCCTTAACTCAAAGTAAAATTCACGCGCCGGCGGTCAAAATCAACACCCTCCACCAGGACCGTCACCGGATCGGCCAGTTGAAAGCGGCGGCCGCCCCGTGCGCTGGCCAGCGAATGCTGCACCTCGTCAAACCGGTACTGATCGCCGCCCGGCAGCGACCGGACGGAGACAAAACCCTCCACGAACAACTCTGAAAGTTCCACGAAGAAGCCATGACGGGTCATGCCCGTGATGTAGCCATCAAACGTCCGCCCGACCCGCTCCATCATGAAACGGGCCTTTTTCAATTTCACCACTTCCCACTCCGCCTCCATGGAGACCCGTTCCCGCTCCGAGCTGTGCTGGCCGAGCTGGGGCAACGAGGCCGCGAGCTCCTCTTGCCGCTTGGGCGCCAGTTTCTCGTGGGCCAGCAGCTCTTTCAGAATGCGATGCACCACCAGGTCGGGATAGCGGCGGATCGGCGACGTGAAATGGGTGTAGCACTCGGACGCCAGGCCGAAATGGCCGAGCGGCTCGGGCCCGTAGCGCGCCCGCTTCATCGTGCGCAACAACAAATGATTGAGCAGCCGCTCCTCCGGCTTGCCCCGCACAGCCTCCAGCAACCCCTGCAGCGACGACGGCGCCGCGCCGATCTTCGGGATGCGATGGCCGAAATTCGAGGCAAACAGGCTGAAGGCGGCCAGCTTCTCGGGATCCGGCGGCTCGTGGATGCGATAGAGCAGCGGCGCCTTGTGGTGCGTTAAATGGCGGGCGACGGTCTCGTTCGCGGCCAGCATGCACTCTTCAATCAACCGATGGGCGACCGTGCGCGGCTCCTTCAAAATATCGGTCGGCCGCCCCTGCAGATCGAGGATGATCTCCGGCTCGGGCAGATCGAAATCGAGACTGCCGCGCGCCATGCGCAGTTTTGCCAGGTGCTGCGCCACCTCCGCCGCCAGTTGCAGCATCGGGCGGTGGGAACGGTAGGGCTCGTCCAGTGTGTCCACCGGCGCCGCCGACCCCGCATCCAATGCCGCGGCCACGCCGGTGTAGGTCAGCCGGGCCTTGCTCCGGATCACGCTCTCATAGACGTCATAGCCGGTCTCGCGACCCTGGTGATCCAGCAACATCTCCGCCGTCACCGTCAGCCGCTCCTGATCGGGATTCAAGCTGCACAAATTATTCGACAGCCGCTCGGGCAGCATCGGCACGGCGCGATCAGTGAAATAGACGCTGGTGCCGCGCTGGCGGGCGGCCTCGTCCAGGGCCGACCCCCACGGCACGTAATGGCCGACGTCGGCGATGTGAACCCAGAGGCGGTAGCCGTCCCTGGTCCGTTCGATCGAGATGGCGTCGTCGAAATCGCGCGCGCTCTCGCCGTCAATCGTCACGGTGGGCAGTTCGCGTAGATCATGCCGCCCCTCCCGCATCTGGGGCGTGACGGCGCCGGGAAAGCGGGCCGCCTCCTGCTCGGACTCGGCCGAAAATTTTGTCGGCAGCCCGAACTGCTCGATCACCACGTCGGTGTCCCACTGGGCCGCATCGCCGAGGCCGAAATCGCGCACGAGCCGCACCGATAGCTCGCCGGTCGGGGAGAGCTCGCCCGCCACCAGGCTGCCGGCGGCAATGGCCCCCGGCGCCAGATAGGGTGTTGCGGTCGCGCCCGCCGGCGGCGCCAACACGGGCAGGGGCGGGGCGACACGCTCATCCAATGGAATCAATCGGCCGCCATGGGAACCAGGCTCGTAGCGGCCGATGATCCGGGTTGCCGCCCGTTCAACAATACGAAGAATCCGCCCGCTCGGCCCGCGGCCGGGGCGTTCTTCTCGACGGCCACGGCCCCGACCGCCGTGCCCCGCGCGCCCGCCGCCGCCGCTCGCCACCGCGATTTCCACCAGATCGCCGTGCAGGGCAAGGCCCATCTGCTCCCGGCCGATGAAAATGTCCTGCTTCTTCCCGGCGGTCCGGCCGGCCGCATCAATCGGCGCCACAAAACCAAAACCATCGGCATGGCGCCACAAGCGCCCGATGAGGCCGCCCTGTCGCGGGCGATCTGATTGACCGGCGGGGGTTGCCGACGTTGGCTTGGCGTGCTGAAATTGCAGTCCCCGCCGGCGGATCAACGCGCCTTCCTGCACCAGTCCATCGAGCAACCGTCGCACCGATCCGCGCTGCGGACCGGGCACATGGAGTTGCTGCATCAACTGATGGAACGGGACGGAATGATTGGGCCGCTGGGCAAACCACGCCAGCAGGGCATCCCGACTGGGGAGCTCACGGGGAGAGGCAGTCGTATCCGGCCGGCGTTTAGACATGGCGGTCATTATACCCTTATTTTGAGAATCAACGTGGACTGCGGTTCACACCGACAGCAAACTGCCGAGCGCCGGTTTGACGCGCGAGCAAAGGCTAATTTGCGTATGGGCGGTGGGGGTCATCAGGGGGAGCGGCGCCGCTCCACCTGATTACAAATTCGTCGGACTGCTTGGGCTTTCGTGGGCCAGCACCCGTTCAGTCGCCTTGGCCAGCTCGGAGTCCGCTTCGTGATCAAGGGCGAACACCCGACACTGTACCACTTTGGCGGGGATAAAATCGATCAGCGCCCTCAGCGGCTCCTTCGAATTGGTGGCGGTGGAGGGATCGTAGATGTGGATCTGGAATTCCCCCATGCTGAGCGGGTTGACCGGGCGCGGATCCTGGTTCGCCAGATCGACCCGGAATGGCAGCTCCCTCAGATGTGAGGGCAATTGCGCCCGAATACCGGCCTCCACCTGGGCGCTTTCCATGAAGACACGGCCGCGTTCTTCGCCCCTCGTCGGCAGCGTCATTTCATACGCCATCTTCCACTTCACGTCGCGCGTCAGCAGCCGCTGCCATTCCTTGGCCAGCCCCTGCTTCTGCTGGGATTTGGACGCCGGCCACCGGCGCACCTCCTCCAGCAGCGACCAGTCGGTCAAGCCCAGGTAGGGCGACAGTTTCTGATTCAGATCGGCTTCGAAACAGAGCGCGATCGTCTCCTTGAAGATCTCGCGCAGGTGCAGGTCGATCGCGCGGGTGGTGCGGTGATAGTACACGTTTGAATACAGATACCAGCGCGCGGTCAGGAACATCTGCAGGGCGGCCAGCCCCGCGCGATGCAGCGTCAGGCCGTCGCTCGTGAGAAAGGTGTAGTGCAGGAGCCGCTCCAGATCAACCGGGCCGACGGCCACGCCGCACATGTAGGCGTCGCGCAGCACATAGTCCAGATTGTCCGCCGTGTAGATGCCGCCCAGGATCGGCTGCAGCAGCACCAGCCACTTGGGCCAGCGCGAGCTATCCTTCTTCGGATCCTTCAGAATCAAAAAAGCCAGATGCTCCGGATCGAGCTGCTCGCCGGGGGCCAGGGGCCCGCTCACGCTGCGC
>CAZJRH010000447.1:0-2296 GCA_964548215.1 uncultured Nitrospirota bacterium | reverse complement strand
GGTAGAGTCCCAGCTTCCCAAGCTGGTTGTCGCGGGTGCAAATCGCGCCGCCCGCTCCAAATTTCCCTTCAGGGAAATTTCCCGATTTACCATTTACGATCGCTCCCGCATTGCACGGCGGTCGCGCCTCTGCTAGGATAGACTCCCGCAAGGATGATTCTTCTCGGTTCAGTCGGTTTTTCACCGCGCGAGGGATGACACGCATGATGACGCCACTGCGATTCACGGGGATGGCCGTGCTGACCCTGCTGCTGGCCGGCTGCCCCTCACAACAGTCCGACACCATCCGCATCGCTGTCGCCGGCCCGATGACCGGCGATCAGAGCAAGCAGGGCAACGATCTCAAAAACGGCGTCGAGCTGGCCGTGGCGGAATGGAACGACGCGGGAGGGCTGCTCGGTAAGCGGATTGAGCTTCTCGTCGGGGACGACCAGCATGACCCCAAGCAGGCGGTGTCGCTCGCCAACAAGTTCGTCAACTCCGGCGTGGTGGGCGTGATCGGCCACTGGAATTCCAGCTCGACGATCCCGGCGTCCGAAGTCTATCATCGCGCCGACATTCCGATGATCACGCCGGCCTCGACCAATCCCCAGGTGACCGACCGGGGGTACGTCAACGTCTTTCGCGTCTGCGGTCGTGACGATCAGCAGGGGCGGGTGGCGGCCGAATTCGTCGCCAACAAATTACGGGCCACGAGGGTGGCGGTGCTCCATGACAAGACGACGTACGGGCAGGGGCTGGCCGGCGAATTCACGCGGAACCTGACTGCGTTGGGCGGCGGACGGATCGAGATTGTCTATGCGACCGGCATCATCCAGGGTGACAAGGATTTCCGCGGCGTGCTCACGACGATGGGATCCAAAAAGCCGGAGGTCTTCTTTTTCGGCGGCATCTATCCGGAGGGCGGCCTGCTGGTCAAGCAGGCGCGGGAGATCGGGTTGGCGATCCCAATGGTGAGCGGCGACGGTGTCATCGACCAGGTCTTCGTGCAAATCGCCGGCCCCGCCGCCGACGGCACCTATCTGACCTTCAGCCCCGACACGACCAAGCTGCCGGCCGCCCAGGCGATGCTGTCGAAATATCGCGAACGATACGGTGAGCCCGGTCCCTATTCCATCTATGCCTATGACGCCGCGCAGGTTCTGCTGGAAGGTATCAAGCGGGCGGGCGGCGTCAACGGTTTCGCGGTCAGCCAGGCGATTCACACCATGACGCACGACGGTCTCACGGGCCGGATCCAGTTCGACGCGAAAGGCGATCTGCTGACGACGCAATATGTCGTGTGGGTGACGAAGGACGGGACATTTGAAGAGTATTGGAAACCGGGCGACTGATGCTGCTGCAGCAACTCGTGAACGGGTTGACCCTGGGCGCGGTCTATGCCCTGATCGCGCTGGGCTACACGATGGTCTACGGTATTCTGGGGCTGCTCAATTTCGCTCATGGCGAGATCTATATGATCGGGGCCTATCTGGGCATCATCTTCCTGACCCTTTTCATTCAGATGGAGCTGGCGTCGCAGAGCCTGATGCTGGCGTTGGCCGGCGCCTTCCTCCTGGCGGCCGTCTACTGCGGGGCCTACGGCTTCACGCTTGAACGGATCGCCTACCGACCGTTACGCCAAAGCCACCGGCTGGCGCCGCTGATTTCGGCCATCGGCGCCTCCATCTTCCTGCAAAATTTCGTCATGCTGGCGCAGGGCTCCTCCGACAAGGTCTTCCCGCACGTGCTGCCCTCGGGCGGAATCGTCCTCGCCCAGACGCCCGTCAGTTATCTGCAGCTCTTCATTCTGTTGACGTCGGTCGCGCTTATGACCGGCCTCCACCTCTTCGTGAAGCGGACCAGGCTCGGCAAGGCGATCCGGGCCACGGCGCAGGACCACCGGATGGCCGGCCTCTTGGGCGTCAACACCCATCACGTGATCGGCGCCACCTTCATCATCGGTTCGGTGCTGGCGGCGGCGGCCGGCGTCATGATCGCCATGTACTACGGTCTCGTCAACTTTTCCATCGGCTACATGGCCGGCATCAAAGCCTTCACGGCCGCGGTGCTGGGCGGCATCGGCCACATCGGCGGCGCGATGCTGGGCGGCGTCATTCTGGGGCTGGTGGAAAGCCTGGGGGCCGGCTATCTGTCCAGCGAATACAAGGATGTGTTCGCGTTTCTGATCCTGATCGCCGTGTTGATCGTCCGTCCGACGGGGTTGTTCGGTGAGCGGCTGCGCGAGCGGGTCTGAGGACGCGAACGGATGAGCGGTTCCAACCGATGATGCCGCGGCCGTGGCGGCTCTTCCTGG
>CAZJRH010000446.1:0-2324 GCA_964548215.1 uncultured Nitrospirota bacterium | reverse complement strand
ATGGATCGCGACGACGGAGTCGCTGATCACGCAGATCCCCGAGGGGCTCAAGGACGTCATCGGCCGCCGGCTGACGGGGCTCAGCGAGGGATGCAACCGCGTGCTCAGCGTCGCCTCGGTTATCGGTCGCGACTTTGCCGTCGATGTGCTACAGCGCGTCGGCGGCACCACAGAAGACGATCTGCTGAATGCGCTCGAGGAGGCGATGCGCGTCTCGCTCATCGAAGAGATGAAGGGCGGACGCGAGGCGCGCTTCCGGTTCACCCACGCGTTCTTCCGCCAGACGCTCTACGAGGAAATGATCGCGCCGCGCCGATTGCGCATGCACAACGAGGTGGCGAAGTCGCTGGAGCAGCACTACGCGGGCCGGTTGGAGGAGCACGCGGCCGAACTCGCCGAACACTACGCTCACTCGTCCGCCGAGGAAGACCTCCGCAAAGCGGTGGCGTACAGCGAAATGGCGGCGCGGAGAGCGGGCGCGGTCTTCGCTTTCGGTGAGGAAGTGCGCTTGCTGGACCAGGCGATCCAGGTCCAGGAGATCGTTGACCCCGACGACACCGAGAAGATGTACCAACTGTTCATGTCGCTGAGCGCGGCACTGCTCCCCGCCGGAGACCCAGCGCGCATCCTCAGTGAGGTCGCTAAGCGAGCCTGCGAGCTGGGGGAGAAGTTGGGCGGAGGCGCACGGGTTGCCCGCGCCGCCGACATGGCGGCGATCGCGACGGTGTACATCGACGGTGTCATTGGATTTCTCGCGCCGGAATTCAAGACGTGGTGCGACATCATGGACAAACATGCGGAGCCCGAATCCCGGGAACGCGTCACCGCCGACATCTGGCGCTCATGGACAGCTTGGGTGATGAAGGACAGCAAGGCGACTTGGCCTTCCCGCAAGGCGGCGCTCGAACTGGCGCGGAAGCTCGGAGACGGCGAGGCCCTGGCAATATCGATCATGGCCATGACCGTCACTGGACGCCCTCTCGCCTGGGAGGAAGAGTGCGTGGACCTCGCCCGGGAAGTCGCAACCGTGGGTGTGGCAGCGTTCTTTCGCGGCGACGGCGGACGTGAGAGTGTCCAGGCTCCACGCGCCGGGTTACCGCCCTTCATGGTGGGCCAGATGCTCTGGTCCTTGGCCGACGTTCTCTGCGATGCTGGCGAGATCGAACTGGCACGGAAGATGTGGGCCGAGCTGGACACATACGCCGATCGCGTCCCGGATCCGTATGTGCGTTCATGGCAAGTGTTCACACAGTGCAGTCGGCTGGGGTTCGAGGGAAAACTCGAGCAGAACGTAGCCCTCGGCCTCGATCTCGAAGAGCGCGCCGACGCGCTGGGAATCCCGGCATGGGGACGGCTCGTCGGAACCTGGGCGCGCGGTGCCGGGATCCTGTACACGGGCCAGATCGAACAGTTCGTCGAAGGGAAGTGGGCGTTTGAAGCGCTGCCTTACGGCGACTCAAACGTTGCATTCATCTATGCCGCAGCCGGGCGTTTTGAAGAGGCGCGCGGGGCCGTAGCCCAGGCCCTTGAGTGGCTCCAGTCAGACGGCGAAGAATGGGCCGATCGCGCCGGTCTGATGTTCCTCCTCGAGGCCGCAATACTGCTCGGCGACACGGACCTGGTACGGAAGCTTTCGCAGTGGCTGGAAGGCGCAGCAACGCCACCGTACAGCAACAACAATTTCCAGCAGACCAGGGGACGCTTGCTTGGGCGCGCAGCGATGTTCCTCGACGATCCGCGGACCGCCCGCGCTCATTTCGAAGACGGATTCGAAGTCGCCCGCAAGATCGGCATCCGGCCGGAGATCGCGCTTCTTCACTACCAGATGGCACGGCTCTTGTTCGAGCATTACCAGGACGAACGAGCCGCCGCCGTCGAGCACCTCAACGAGGCGACGCGCGAGGCCCAGGCGATGAAAATGAAGCCGCTGCTCGATGAATGCCTCGCTCTCAAGCTGCGCTTCCAGGGCATCACGTCGACCGACGTGTACACATCGATCGACACCGTGGCGCGCGCCGTACGCGACGAGCAGCCCGACTTCAGATCGCACGCCGCGCCGGACGGTACCGTCACGATCATGTTCAGCGACATCGAGGACTCGACGGTGCTAACCGAGCGGCTCGGCGACCAAGCGTGGCAACAGCTCCTGAACAAGCACAACGCCCTCATCCGCGAACAGCTCCGGGCGCACGAGGGCTACGAAGTGAAGACGATGGGCGACGGCTTCATGGTCGCCTTCCAGTCGGCGAAGAAGGGCCTCGACTGCGCCATCGCCATTCAGCGCGCCTTCAAATTATCTCCCCCTCTCCACGACGTGGAGAGGG
>CAZJRH010000445.1:0-1755 GCA_964548215.1 uncultured Nitrospirota bacterium | reverse complement strand
CGCCTTCATCTGCGGCCATGGGCCGGCGAGCACCATCGGCCACGAGCGCCAGAGCAATCCGTTCATCGTCTAAATTTGATCTACGGGACCGGCACGTGGATATCGAGGCAGCCGAACACGCCGCATTCGTTCTGGGCGGTGCCGATGCCGGTGTTGCGGCCGTCGCCTTCCCACAGATCGACGGTTTCGACGCGCAGCGTCTCCGAGCAGCTCGCCCGGCAACCGATCCAATTACCTCCGGGGGTCTGCACTTCGAGGCCGTAGCGGGCTTCGCGGACTGCACCCTTGACGCTGCCGTTGCCAAAGCGGCTGCGGGCAACGACGAAGCCATCTTCAAGGCCGTTGTAACCGCGATTGCGCCGCAAGCCGGCGTCGGCGGGAAGTATCGACGAGAGGCCGAGAGCGAGGCTCAGGGCCGTGAGGACGATGGTCGAGCGGGTGGACATGGCCTTGGTCTCCGGCAGCACGGCGCAACGTTGCGACCGGCACTGCAAATCAGTTTGATGATTTGAAAACTACCACGCACCTGCCGGATACGGGGTGGCCAATTGGCCGCGCCAGACAGCCGAATCGCGCGGCGTTACGCTACTTATTTCTATAATCGCAACAGTTCGAGATCGACAGACTTGAAGCCGGTGCCATTGGTCGAGATCGAGATCAACTGGTTGGCCCCTTCCATGGTAATCGACATGGTCGCCTCTAAGGTGCCCTTGATGGTGAGGTCGATGCGGTTTTCCCCCGAAGTCCCATGCACAGTGCCGGTCGAGTTGAACGAGCGCTCTTCCCAATTGCCGGTGATCGTGGCGCCCTCGCTGGCGAGCGATGCGCGCAGATCGATTTTGTTGCCGGCGCTGGCGCAGGCCAATGCCAGACCTAGACCGGCGCCGGAATCCTTTGGCGTATAGTAGGCTTTGCACGACAGGTGTTCTGTCTTGCCGCCGGTCAGCGTCACCTGACCTTCGCCGCGCCACGTGCCAGCCAGCGGCTCGAAGATGCCACCGGCTCGTCCGGCCGTCGACGCCGCCAGGGCGACGACAACGGCGCATGCTGCCGCGCCAGCACCAATCGCGCGCCGGTAGCGGGCCGCGGCTCTTCGGTTCAAGCTGATCGTCATTGCGCCCCGCCCATTGCTCGAGTGTCTCTCCACCGGCGATCCGCAGGCGAATTTGCAGCCGGATTGCGGCCAAGTTGCGCCAAGTTGCCGATGGGGCGTGCGCTCAAACAGCCAAAAGCCGCTCAGCCTCGGCGAATAGAGCCGGATCGACGGCCTTTCCGGGTGCAGCGGCGTTCTCCGCGACCTGTTCGGGCCGGGTG
The DNA here is from genome assembly GCA_964548215.1 of uncultured Nitrospirota bacterium. GTDB lineage: Bacteria > Nitrospirota > Nitrospiria > JACQCE01 > JACQCE01 > JBFMAJ01. Next base: position 441 of record CAZJRH010000445.1, on the reverse strand, counting down.
GCGCCGATGATGGCCGAGGCGACTTCGGGTCTGCGCAAAATCCAGGCAAGCGAAAACTGGGCGAGCGTCACGCCGGTGTCATTGGCAATCTCGCCGACCTTGGCAACAGCTTCGAGCATGGCTGGCTTTAGCCATTGGCGCGGCAGAAAGGCGCCCATGGCGCTGTCCGTCGCGCGCGAGCCTTCGGGTAACGGCGCACCGGGACGATACTTGCCGGTGAGCACGCCCTGGCCGAGCGGCGACCAGACGATCTGCGAAATGCCGTTGGCCGCCGAGACTGGGAAGACGTCGGCTTCGGGGCTGCGCCAGAGCAAGGAGTACTGCGGCTGGCTTGAGACGAATTTTGTGACGCCGCTCATCGCCACGGCCTGTTCGATCTTATCAGCCGGCCATTCGCTGAAGCCGATGTGGCGGGTTTTGCCGGCTTGAACCGCCCGCGTC
>CAZJRH010000444.1:0-2694 GCA_964548215.1 uncultured Nitrospirota bacterium | reverse complement strand
CAGGTCGCGGTCGGCGTCGCGCTCCAGTTGCTCGGCCGAGATTTCGCCGACATAGCCAAGCACATGGGCCGCCAGCGATTCATACAGGTAGCGGCGGCGCGCCTCCACCTCGATATTCATCCCCGGCAGATTCAGCCGGTGCGCCTCCAATTGCGCCGCTTCGGCCAGACTCAGCCCCTGCTTGATCAGCACCGGCAGAAAGGCCTGGCGGCGCTGGCTCTTGAAGCGCGCCCGGATCTCCTCCACCGGCCAGCCGAGCACGCGGCCGATCTCCGCGAGCGTCGCTTCCTGATCGCTCATGTCCTCGCGCACCAGGTAGAGATTCAGGCTCGGCGTGTTCGTGACGATCAGGCGGCCTTCACGATCGTAGATCCGGCCCCGCGGCGCCTGGATGGGCACGTGGCGCAAGCGGTTCTGCTCGGACAATTGCAGATAATGAGCGCCGTAGAAGACTTGCATACCCCAGAGCCGGCCGAGCAGCAGGGCCGCCAGCAGGCAGATCAACACCGTCATCCAGACGAGGCGCTCCGAGAGCGCGCGTACCTGATCCTGGGGGGAAGAAATGTAGCTCATCGGTCGAGAGAAACCGCCAGGCGATCCGTCGCCCGATCACCGGCCGGCCGCCACCACGGCTGCGCCAGCCACAGACCGCACATAATGATCAGCGCAGTATAGCACGCCTCCGGAAGCGCGGTCAGATAGAGCTCGCTCCATCCCCGTCCCGTCCGCCACCAAAGCACCCAGGTCATCCAGCTCCCTTGCACGGTGAAGAGCAGCAACGCGATGCCGGCATGGGCCGACGGCTTGGTCAGCAGCAGCCGGTGCGTCAGCAGACCGCCCGCCGCGCCGATGAAAAGCTTGGCCGCGAGCTGGGGGCCGACCGATCCGGCGCTGAACCGGTCCATGAGCAATCCCACGAGAGCGCCGGCCACGCCGCCCACCCAGGGTCCCAGCGCCAGCCCCGTGAGATAGACCACAGCGCCCGGCAGATCGGGCCGGATGGTGCCCACCTCGATCACGCCGGCCCACTGCATCTGCATCGGCACGATCAGGAGACAGAGCACGGCCAGGAACATCTTCATGGGCGATCCGGATCGGACAACGGCATGATCAGGACTTCCTCCAGCCGGGCCAGATTGATGGCCGGCGCCAGCCACACCTGCTGGCTGATGGCGTCGGGCGACCGTTCGACCGCGGTGACGGTGCCGATCCGCAGGCCCTTCGGAAACGTGGCGGTCAACCCCGACGTGATTACCAGGTCGCCGACTTCGACGTCGGCCAGATTGGACAGATACTTCATCCGCAACCGGCCGTCGCTGAGGCCCTCGATCAAGCCCTCGTCCCGGCTGCGCTGCGCCAGACCCGGCACGACGCTGTTGCGGTCGGAGAGCAGCAGCACCACGGCGGTCTTGGGCAGAACCTTGATCACCCGCCCGACCACGCCGTCCGGCACCACGACGCCCATGTCGGGCCGGAGGCCGTCGCGCTCGCCGCGATCCACCAGGACGCTTTCATGCCAGTTGGTCGGGTCTCGCCCGATCACCCGAGCCGTCGTGAACGGCGCGCCCAATGCGCGGCGAAAATCATCGAGGGATTGCGCTCGCGCGGCCGCCCCGTGTTGTTCCTCCAACGTGGCCAGATCGCCCTTCAGTCGGGCGAGTTCCTCGCGCAATTGCCGGTTTTCCTCACTCAGCCCCCCCAGCGCCACGTAGCGTTCCAGCAGGCCGCCGCTCCAACCCGTCGCGGAGCCGACCAGGCGTTGAATCCACGATTCGAGCAACAGCAACGGTTGTTCGACGAGCAGCAGGGGACGACGCTGAATTTGAGGAGAAAAGAGGATCAGCAGAAACGCGATGCCCACCAGAACCGCCAACCCCCGCGATCGGGTGAGCCTGAACCCACGCATGTTGCTCAGGTCTGAATGGACACTTTTTTCAGCAGCTCCAGTTCTTCGAGGGCCTTGCCCGTGCCGAGCACCACCGTGGTCAGGGGGTTGTCCACCGTGATGATCGGCAAATTGGTCTCCTCGCGCAGCCGGATGTCCAGACCGCGCAACAGTGAGCCGCCGCCCGTGAGCACAATGCCCCGGTCGATGATATCGCCGGCCAGCTCGGGCGGTGTGTTTTCCAAGGCGACCTTGATGGCGTTGACGATCGCGCTGATCGGTTCGGCCAGCGCCTCGCGGATCTCCGCATCGTCGATCGTCAACGTCTTGGGAATGCCAGAAATCAGGTCGCGCCCTTTGATGATGAAGGTTTTCCGCTCATCCAGCGGGTAGGCGGAGCCGATTTCCAGCTTCACCATTTCCGCCATGTGGTCGCCGATGAGCAAATTGTACTTCCGCTTGATGTAATTGGAGATGGCGTCGTCCATCTTGTCGCCGGCGACCTTGACGGATTCGCTGTAGACGATGCCGGCCAGCGAAATCACCGCCACGTCGGTCGTGCCGCCGCCCACATCCACCACCATGTTGCCGTAGGGCTCCGCGATCGGCAGGCCGGCCCCGATGGCGGCGGCGATGGGCTCCTCGATCATGTAGACTTCCCGGGCGCCCGCCAGTTCGGCCGAATCGCGCACGGCCCGCTGCTCCACCTGGGTGATCTTGGACGGCACGCAGATCACCACGCGCGGCCGCACGAAGGTCGTCCGGTTGTGCGCCTTGTTGATAAAGTGGCTTAACATTTTTTCCGCCAC